>NZ_JBTSLF010000108.1:0-9312 GCF_054640775.1 Candidatus Aquicultor sp.
GTAATCATGCAGAAAGACAGAAAAAACGAGAAGACGCATAAACCTCGCAAGGCTGTTGCGTTGGGGTATGAGCCGGCTCATGATGGCGCCCCAAAAGTCCTGGCTAAGGGATCGGGATATGTGGCCGAGCGCATCGAGCAGTTGGCGAAAGAGAGTGGTGTCGATCTCTACGAGGATGCCGCTCTTGTCGAGGCGTTAAGCGCCGTCGATATAGGAAGAGAAATCCCCGAGGAGCTTTACAGCGTAGTGGCCGAGGTGCTCGCGTTTATCTATGCCCTTGATGGGCGTCTCTCAAAGGCGGGCCTTTGATCCGAGGTTCATGGCCCTTCTTCTAATCTCATCGAGCCTGAGCAGACCGTCCTGCGCCCCAACCTGGCTGACTACCGAAGCCGAGTTTATCGCCGCGATAAACAGAGAGGTTCTGAGGTCATGCCCCTTAATGTGGGCGGCGATGAAGGTCGAACCGAAAGCATCACCCGCGCCGGTCGCATCGACGATTTCCGTCTTAATCGGTTCCTGATAATAGTACTCATCACCATCGGTAACGCAGGCTCCCTCACCGCCGCAGGTCACCACCACGATCTTCGGCCCTGTTTTTATAAGCTCGATTGCAAGCCGGTGGTTGTCTTCAATAACGATATCCGGGTCTTTTGAGCGCAGGATGAGAGTCGCCTCGGTTCGGTTTACTATCAAAACATCGAGAAGTTTGAGGAGCGGCGCCAAGTACTCGTATCCGCACTCGATCTGGCCGATGCCGGGGTTGTTAGCCACCTTGATGGACTTACTATGCGCAAACTCTATCGCCTGGCGATGCAGGTCGGCTGCTTGGCGGCTTATCGGACCTATGTAAAACCAAGAGGTGTCATCGATTTTATCCCAATCGCGAACCCTGAGGTCGCGGTTGGCGCCCGAGTAAAAAAGGATCGTGCGGTCACCGGCACCAACCGGAATGATAATGACGCCGGTACCCGTTTGTTTACCCTCGTCAACCCAGATAAAATCGGTATTCGCACCTTCCTGAAGCATCTCAAGGATGATTTGCTCGCCCATCTCATCGTTGCCGATGTTCATGTACGGTGCAACGCTCAAGCCGAGGCGGGCGAAGGCTGTTGCCGCGTTGCAGGCGCCCCCACCGTCACGGATGTAAGCGTCTTCAATCGATACTTTTGCCCCTAGGGTAAATGAGATCATTTTCCCCTCAATGCTTGAAGGATCGGGGAGCACCTTTGCCCGATCCGTGACGAAAAATATATCCCTGCTTGCGCTTCCTAATGTTATGACATCAAACATAGTAATACATATTCCCGAAGATGTAGTGATAAAACGAGCCTCACGATCGTTTTATCTTAACCGTTTAGTTAGGAAAGGCTACACCTTTTCATGGGGGCATGTCAATACGCTACCTGGTTCGTCCCGGTAAGTCACCGCAAATCTGCTTAAACTCGTGCGCCGTAGTGACGGGCGGCAGACACATCCGTCCTATGCACGGGTACACGACCGGGTTGCGCTCCGGCGGAAAACCGCTCTTTTCTATGGTTTCGTAATCGTTGACAGGGTCGAGGAGTCTCGTTTCCTTACCCGGGATATAGGTGCCTCGAACCTCCCTTAAAAGGGTTCGCGCGGGCAAATCATCCTTGTTTGCGATGACCGTGATAACGACAGGTTGCACGGTCACCTCATCGATCGCGAGCCCGTAGACCGCAAGAAGCGGCGTCGACGCCGATGTATCCATATCGAGGTTGGCAAGGATATCCTCGGCCATCTTCTCGTACCTATCGCTTTCGTCTATATAAGCGAGACGGTAGAGGCTTCGTGCGAGCAACGAATTTTCCAGAACCGGCGTATTTTTTATAAACAGCGCGCCGAGCTGGGGTTCGGTATCCGAGGCCCTATCGAAAAATGTGCCGTTTTCGGCGCGGAATCGCTTCTCGCAGATAGAAACGAGGGATTTTGCCATATCGAGATACGAGCGGTTTCCGGTCGCGCCGTAAACATCGATTAAAGCCCCGATCATTGAAACCTGGTCGGCAAGCCACCCGAAAAAATGCGCTTCGCCATCGTAGTAGTGCGCCATTCCTTGGTCGTGCAAGTAACACTTTGCGGTAAGAAAGTCGATAGTTTTGACGGCAAAGTCCAGGCGGTCCCTCATATCCAGCACGTTGAATGCTTCGATGTAAGCGGAGACCATAAAGGCGTTTGCGTCCGTGTAGATGACGGGGTCGACAAAGGGCATCGCAGCCTTCGTGCGCTCATTAGGGCTGAGCCGGTAAAACGTCTCATCGGCATCCTGGCTTCCAAAGAAGCCCCCATTTTCTTTATCCGCTAAAAACTCGTCTACATAATCAAGTGTCTTTTCGGCGATTTCGCGGTAATTAATGAAATCCGCCACCTGGTAAGCGTGGAGGTAGTTTAAGATGAGCCCCGCGTTATCGGAAAGCAGCTTTTCGTAATGGGGCTTACTCCAATCACGCTCGGTGGCATAGCGGAAGAACCCGCCCCATGCGGTGTCCATTATCTCACTTTCGGCCATATGGTCGAGCGTTGTCGTGGCCATCTCGAGGAGGTACGTGTCGTCTTCGAGAAACGCCCGGCGCAGTAAAAACTCGACAGCCCACGGTTGTGGAAATTTAGGGGCCTGGCCAAACCCACCGTAAACCGAGTCGAACGACGAGTTCATCGCCCTCAAGATTTCATCGGCCAGCTTGCGATCTATTCTACTGGGCCCGGGCGCCGGCTTTGATTGGACCACCTTGATCTGGTTCTGCTTCTCAAGGGACTCGTTTTCAAGCCTCTCGTAGTTATCGCGGTAGTAATCGCTCACAGTCTCCAAAACCCGCAGTAATTCGCCGGGGGGCATGTATGTGCCGCCCGTTAATATCTCTCCTCTATCGTTAAGGATTGCGGTCGTCGGCCATCCGCCCAAGAGATAACGATTTTGGATATCGGGGCGCTTGTCCGCGTCGACTCTGATCGGGATGTAGTTGTCGTTTATAAAGGTGATGACGGCTTCATCGGAGTACGAGGTCTCGTCCATGATATGGCACCAATGGCACCATACCGCCGATATGGCAAGAAGAATGGGCTTTTTATCTTCACGCGCCGTGTTAAAGGCATCGGGCGTCCATTCGTTCCAGTGGATCTCAGCGGCCCTATTTGGCTTCGGCGAAAAGCGAAATTTCGGGATCTCTTCTCCCGGTTGCGGCTGTGGAAAAAGCATATCGGCTCCTCCGGTCTCGGGTTTCTTTTCTTCTCTATTGTTATTAACCAAATTAGGCTGCAATTGAACGTTTTTCGAAGTCTTGACGACGACCGATGCATGTTGGAAGACCTTCGGCAATCGTCGGGTAGTTCGGTTTAAAGCCTAGTTCGTTCTTGGTTTTAGTCGTATTCGCAGCAAAGCTTGAGGTGCTGAATGTAAGGATATCGTTGTTGATGAGGGGCGCCGTATCGGTGAGGCGCGCCCAGAGGGTTGCGAAGCCGGCGAACGCCCGGTACAGGCTTACCGGTGCAAACCGGGGCTTTGGTGCGCCGAGGAGGTCGGCGAGCATAAAGACGAATTCTTTGTAACGGACCGGCATATCATCGGCGACATTATATATTTGTCCGATGGCCTTTTGGCTGTTCAATGCCAAGAGCATTGCCTGGACCACATCATCGATATGAACCGGGCTGAAGATATAGGCGCCATCGCCCGGTATCCGGTAGAGCCCCCGCTTTATGAAAGACTTCAGGGTCTTGACCAGGCGCATATCGGGTCCGTAGACGGTCCCCAGGCGGAGGATGGTGGGCGAGAGTTTTCCGTGCTCTGCCAGCACAAGCAGGTGCTGCTCGCAGAGCTTCTTGTAAAGCGCGTGAAAGCAGTTGGGCTGGGTGGTGGCATCCTCCGGGTTGATGGGATCCGACGGGGTGCTATGCGGCCCTAAAACCAGTGGAAAGCTCGGGAAGATGAACCTTTTAACGCCGTGAGCAATGCACTCGTTGGCCATGTTGATGGTTCCCTCGTAGTTGATTTTTCTCAGGTCTTCCTCGGGGTCTGCTACGAAGAGGGCGGCGGCAAGATGGAATACCGCGTCCATACCGGTGGCCGTTCCGCTAATCGATTTAGGAATAGTAATATCTGCAACGACAATCTCGATTGCCGGATTCTGAATGCTTCGCGCTTCTTTTGCGGATCTGACCAGCGCCCTTACGCTGTGTCCTTGCCGTATGAGTGAGGGAATCAACTGAGATGCGATGTCTCCCGCTGCTCCGGTTACGAGTAGTTTCATGGTATCCCCTGGTGACAATCATGGCTGGATGGACCGCTTCACCTTCTTGATACCCAAAAACGGAGCGATTTATTGTATCTGTGCTTCGAGGAACTGTGCGGGTTCCTGGGCGCGTCGTTCCCTTCCTTTTAACGCAAGCCAGAGGGCGGTCGCCCAAGACACAGCGACAAGGAGTAGATGCAAGAAAAGCTGCCGGGAGGTGATTGCCAGCGCATATCCGTGAACTGTGATGTGAGAGGTCGCAGCACCGTGTAGAAAGATAAAATATAAAACAGCGGGAAGCAGGTTGAGGAGTCCTTGCAGGGTCGTTATAAACGCCGAAAGGCTTCGGGCAAGGCCGCGGCCTTTTGCGTTTTTATCAAGCGCCAGAACGGTGAAAACGATAAGTAACGATGAACAGAAGAGGGCATACTTAGACCACAGCCATAACTCTTCGAGCCGCACGGTCCCGAAAAGGTACCATGGGGATCTTGGATAATAGAGTAAAGCCACGATAAGTCCGCATAGCGCGTTCACCAATATAATAAAAGGCACGTGTTACCAACTCCTCAAAAGCTGTTTTGTATTACTTTCGACCTAACCGGGGGATAGTTTAGCGGATTTAACCGCTTGCTCGCGTGGTTTCTACGGCCTAATCGGCTATAATAAACAAGGTATGGATACGACAAAAAAGAGAAGCGGCTTTGTCCCGCTGTTACTGAGTGGCATTGCGGTTGTCGGGAGCTGGTTGTTTATTAGACGCAAAGACAGCACAGCCGATTTGGCGCGGTTTCACGGGTGGCGGGGGGCAAAGGACTTCATCCACAGCTATGTATATTTAAGATGGACATCATCGTACCTGAAACCGGTCAAGTACGTGCTCGAGCATCCCCGTCTATTCCCGGTGCGGCTCTACAGGGGTGCCGGTGAAAAGTTGATGCATACCCACCACGCCAAGGTAATTACGAGCGAAACGGCAAAACGCCTGGTCGATATTAAGGAACCGGTTGTGGTTCGCAATCCCGAGCAGGTACTGCCGTTTGATCGGGCGAGGGATATTATCCTGGAAAACTCCGAGCATATTGCGGTCACTGATTGCCCTTGCAGGCAGATAGCCGAGAACCCGTGCTTGCCGATAGACGTATGCTTTGTCCTTGGTGAGCCGTTTGTCGATTTTGTCGTCGAGCACAAAAAAGAGAGCTCTCGCAGGGTGGGCGTCGACGAGGCCCTGGCTATCCTTGAGCGGGAGCACGAGCGGGGGCGCGTCCATACGGCCTGGTTTAAGGACGCGGCCGGTGACAGGCTCTATTCTCTCTGTAACTGTTGCTCGTGCTGCTGCATGGGAATGCGGGCCCTCTCACTTGGATTTGGAGTCGTTACGTCCTCGGGCTTTACGGCCAGAATCGACCACGATTCCTGCACGTTGTGTGAGAGCTGCGTTGACTCGTGCCAATTTAACGCTTTAAGCATGGCCGATGAGGTCAAGGTCGACGTGGATGCATGCAAAGGGTGTGGCGTCTGCGTGGGGGTATGCCCGGCGGAGGCTATCAGGCTTGAGGAAGACGCGAGCAAGCCGGGGCCGTTGATCTTACCTCACCGGGACTGAGGGGGCCGTTCGATGCACGAGCATAGCAAAAGCGGCCATGCCCATACTCATACCCACGGCGCCGTCGACCCCAGCATCCTTACGACGGAGCGGGGGATTTGGGTCATCAAATGGTCGTTTGCCGGGCTTTTTGTCACCGCTCTTCTGCAAACGTTCATCGTTATTATATCAGGCAGCGTCGCCCTTCTCTCGGACGTAATCCACAACTTTGGCGATGCGGTAACAGCCGTTCCGCTCGGGATCGCCTTTGCGCTTGCCCGCCTAAGGCCAAATAAGCGCTTTACTTACGGTTACGGACGCGTCGAAGATCTGGCTGGCGTCGCAATCGTTCTTATTATTCTTTTCAGCGCCATTGTTGCGGGGTACCAGTCCGTCCTCAGGCTTCTTCATCCGCAAGCGGTGCATTACCTGCCGGCGGTGGCCGCAGCCGCACTGATCGGGTTTATCGGGAACGAGGTTGTCGCCGTCTACCGGATTAAGGTCGGCAATGAGATCGGCAGTGCCGCCCTTATCGCCGACGGCTACCATGCCCGTGCAGATGGGATCACGAGTCTGGCCGTGCTTGTTGGCGCTTTAGGCGTTTGGCTCGGCTATCCGCTGGCCGACCCGATCATCGGCTTGGTCATTGCCGCCGCGATATTCAGGATCGTCTGGGATTCTAGTAAAACGGTTTTTACGCGCTTGTTGGATGGGGTCGACCCGGAAGTAATCGATGAGATCGGCCATGCGGTACACCACACGCAGGGTGTTCGCGCTATTACCGAGGTGCGCGTACGGTGGATAGGGCACAGGTTGAGCGCTGAGCTTAATATCGCGGTAGACCCGGGTCTCTCCGTTGAGGAGGGCCATGGGATAGCCAGAGAAGTACGTCATCAATTGATGCATCACCTGCGGTATCTTTCTAACGTTACCATCCACGTCGACCCGGCGACCGCATCGGGCGAGGATTATCACAGGATATCCGAGCATAAGCACGACGACTTGCCCATGCATTCTCACTAGAAACCGCTTTGCTCTGCGTTTTAGCGCCGCTTCGCTTATGGCGTTGCCCTCGCAAATCTGAGATAATCTGACAAAATGATAGAAGGGTCCTTATTCATAACCATGCCTGCTATTTACGTGCATATCCCATTTTGTAAGCAAAAATGCAAATATTGCGACTTCAACTCGTATGCGGGTCTTTCCGCCGTGCACGAGTCGTATGTCGACGCGCTGTTGGCTGAAATCGCTTCCCAGGCGGGTCGCTACGGCGCTTTTGGCACCGTTGAGAGCATTTATATAGGCGGCGGTACGCCGACGCTTCTCGAGCCCTCCTGCATAGCGTCGATTCTTAGTTTGTTAAAGGAGCGCTTTGCTATCACTTCGGATGCGGAGATCTCCATCGAGGCTAACCCGGAAACGGTTACCTATGAAAAGCTGGCGGCGCTGCGGGAAAGCGGCGTGAACAGGCTAAGCGTCGGATTTCAATCCCTTGATGACGACCTGCTGGCGCTCCTTGGCAGGAAGCATTCGGCGCAGCAGGCGGTAGACGTGTTGTACGCTGCCCGGCGCGCCGGTTTCGACAACATAAACATCGACCTTATATTCGGCGTTCCCGGGCAAACGCTCGCAAACTGGGCGCTTAACCTCGAGCAGGTCGCAACGCTCGAGCCCGAGCATCTCTCGTGCTACGGCCTTACGATAGAGCCCGGCACCGTGCTTGAGCACGAGATAGCTAAGGGCGTGTTGAAGGCACCGGAGGAAGATATGCAGGCGGATATGTTCGTGTATACCATGGAGTCGTTGAGCGAAGCGGGTTATAGCCACTATGAGATCTCAAACTATGCCAGACCTGGCAAAGAGTGCCGCCACAACCTTGTATACTGGGACAACGGTGATTACATCGGCTTTGGCGCCGGCGCGCATTCAAGGATGGGTAACAAGAGATTCGCAAATACGGCGCAACCCGCGGAGTATATAACGACAGTGGGTACCGACCTATTTAAGCCCGAGGAAATCGATCTCTCCATAGATGATGACATGAGCGAAACGCTTTTTCTGGGGCTTCGCAAAATGGAGGGCGTAAACCTGGAAGCATTTGCAGCCCGTTTTGGCAGATCTGTGCAGGATATCTACGGTGCCCAGATCGAGGGGTTGCTCGGCGACGGGCTTATTGAAAGCAAAAACGGGTCGCTGAGACTTTCGTCCCGGGGGATTATGCTCGGCAACGAAGTGTTCTCGAGGTTTGTTTGAACGTTGTTTGGACGTAGTCTGATGCTATGGAAAGAGTAGAACGCCGGGGAAATGTAGACGCGTGATAGCAGCTGAGGGATACGAGCTACCGCACCATTGACACTTCCTGCGGTTTTATATAATATAGTATGGTTGCAATATTGCTATTTTTAAAAGATAATTAGCTTTTACATACAGTGTTGGAGGAAAAATGAAAACGTATTCGGCCAAGCCAAAGGATATCAATCGAGAGTGGTTCGTTGTAGACGCCGCGGGAATACCGCTCGGCCGTCTCGCAACCCAGGTTGCGACCATTCTTAGAGGAAAACACAAACCCATGTATACCCCAAGCATGGATGTCGGCGATCACATTATCGTTATAAACGCCGAAAAAATCGTCCTGACCGGACGTAAAGCCCAGACGAAGATGTATTATCGCCATTCCGGTTATCCGGGTGGGTTAAAAGAAACAACGTTTGACAAATTGATCGTAAAACATCCGACAAGAGCTGTTGAGCTGGCGGTAAAGGGTATGCTTCCGCACAATAGCCTCGGCCGGCAGATGTTCAGGAAACTAAAAGTGTATGCAGGGACGGCTCATCCACATACCGCCCAGCAGCCAAAAGTATTAGATCTTAGGGCGAAGGGAGAGTAATCAGTGGCTAGTAAGGTTGTCTACTACGGAACAGGTCGTAGAAAAGATGCCGTGGCTCGTGTCCGCTTAATGCCGGGCAAGGGCGAGTTCAATGTCGGCGGCAAGAACCTCGAGACGTATTTTGGCCGTAAGGCCCTGCAGATTTTGATCCAGCAGCCCTTTGAAGTAACCGGTACGACCGGCAGGTTCGATGTAATCGCTACAATCGCAGGCGGCGGCGTAAGCGGTCAGGCGGGCGCATTGCGCCATGGTATCTCAAGGGCGTTGCTTGAGGCCGATGACGATTTTCGCGGCGAGCTTAAGAAGGCCGGTCTGTTGACCCGTGACCCGAGGATGAAAGAGCGTCGCAAGTACGGCTTGAAAAAAGCCCGCAAGCGTCCACAGTTCTCCAAGAGGTAATAATCACGCAACACCAGAGGTTAAAGAAGTACGCTTCTTTAACCTCTTTTTTTGGCGCGCCCAGCTAAGCTGGGCCGCACTTGCGGGTGAAAGTCCCGTTCCGGTAACCACCAAGGGGCCGGATAGCTAATCCCGGTGCGTCGCAGTAATGCGGGGTGCTAAGCGGGAGGATAAAGTACCTGTCTAGACAACAG
>NZ_JBTSLF010000109.1:0-9106 GCF_054640775.1 Candidatus Aquicultor sp.
CATCTTCGACTTAAATGGTTTTAATCTGAATGTCACCAATAGCGGTGGTGTTGGGCTTACGGTAACGAGCGGGAGCGTCGGTTATACCGGCGCAGGCGCGTTCAACGTCACCGGTACTTCCTGCGGGGTGAGCGCCAACGGTGGCAGCGCCTCGGCAACTGTAACCAACGCCACGGCAACCGCAGAGGGCGGAAATGGCGCAGTTGCCATCAACGGCGGAGACATAGTCGTCAATGGCAATGCGCAGGGCGGATACAACGGAGTCAGCGTCGCCAATACCGGCAGCACGGCTGTTATCAATGGCAATGCCACAGGTATCGCTTCCGACAGCAGCGGCGCAAGAGCCGGTTCTGGCGGAAGTGTCACCATAAACGGCGGTACTGCGCAGGGTGTGATGTATGGCGCTTATTCCAACGGTAGCGGCAGCTCTATCACGATCAACGGCGGTGATGCCATCGGTACCGGTCCCTACAGCCACGGCGCGCATGCCGAGATAGACGGAACCATTCACGTAACCGGGAATGTGCAGGGCACACAATATGGCGTTGTTTCCAGTAACGACACCTCTGTTGTCGTTACCGGCAATGTTACGGTAACCGCCGAGCTGAATGGGTGGGGCGTGCATGCAGAACGCGGAGGCAGGATTGAAGTTGGAGGCAATGTCGTGGCAAATGGCTCCAGCCTGGGCGCATATGCCTCGAGCCACGTCGAGATTAACATCGACGGTGCGATCCTGGCGTCGAATTATATACGGATTTTTGACGATATCGCTGAAGCACCTGTTGATAAGGACGGGAGTGCGGGCAGCCGGACGATTCCCACAACCAAGGCCGGCTATTATACCTATTCCGCCGGCACCAGCACCGTCTGGGTCAAGGAGGTAGCGGCCGACAGCGATTTACCTACCTGGCTTGAGGACAGCACACTTACCGCGTCAAATCTTGGGCAGACAGGTCTAACCCTTTCCTGGGCCGGGGCACAAGACAATGCAGGAGTAGTCGGATACAGAATCACACGAGACGGGGCAAACCCGGTAGATGTGGTTGGAACAACCATTAGCATCACAGACCTTACTGCAAACACCACCTATACCTTTAAGGTAGAGGCAATAGATGCCCAAGGGAATCTCTCTTCAACCGGGCCATCCATTACGGTGACCACCCTGCCACAACCCAGCTCGCCCTCATCCGGCGGCAGTGGCTACAACGCACCGCCGGCAGCACCGAAGAATTTGCACCTGGTTGCAAACCAGGGCACAATCGAGCTTGCCTGGGATAAAAACACCGAGAGCGACCTCGCCGGCTACAACATCTATCGCAGGGTAAAAGGCAAAAGTGGCGATGCGGTCAAGCTCAACAGCGAGCTTATCAAGGGCACAAGCTTTACTGATACCACCGTCCTGGTTGGCACAACCTACATCTACTATGTTGTTGCAGTGGACACCGCAGGAGGCGCGAGTCAAAAATCCATCGAGATAGAAGCAGCCCTTGCATCGGTTAGAGGGGAGAAGGTCTTCTCGGATGTTAAGAGTGATGCCTGGTATACGCCCTTTGTGGCCGAACTTGTCTCAAAAGACATCATAGACGGCTACACCGACGGCACTTTTAGACCAGACGCACAAGTAACGCGCGCCGAGTTTACCAAGATGCTCGCCCTTGCCATGGGCTGGAAGATAGAGGAGACAACAACTGTGCCCTTCTTAGACGTGACCCCAGGCTCCTGGATGCACAGCTTTATCGAGACCGGTGTATCCCACGGTGCTTTAGACGGCTACACCGACGGCACCTTTAAACCAAACAATCTCATAAGCCGCGAAGAGGTGGCAAAGATCATCGCCAGCGCCATGAACCTGCCTGCCGGCACCAGCTCGCTTACAGATATCAACGACTCCTGGGCAAGGCAGTTCATCAACTCATGCGTGAGTGCACACATCATAAGCGGCTATCCGTCGGACAATACCTTCCGACCGAAGAACAACACAACCAGGGCCGAAGCAGCAGCGATGATTGCACGGATGCTGAAGGATTAACGGGTTTAGCGGCACAGATTTCAAAGAAACTTGGAAGAGGAATGGGTAAATAGCCATCGTGCGCTACCGAGGCGCTCTTTGACGTAAAGGGACCGGGAGGAACCGTCGCGTATTCGCAGACCTTGCGTCCAAGCAAGGTTAAAAAGTAACCGGCTGGGTGGCTGCTAAAAGCTCCGGTAGGGATGATACTCTCTAGAGTATCTCATCAACCTCTGGCTCATACTCCTTTGCGTAGACGGGTAATTTAACCAATTGCTCAAACTTTGATTGCGACGCCGTGGAGTTCGTAAAGCTGATAGCCGTCGTAATGGGGGCGCCGATGAGCTTTCTGGACTCACTGATGATTTCGGTCTGCGATGTCCGCTGCCGTTCGGCAAGCCGCGCCATATCCGCCTTGATCGCGAGTATCTCTTTGGCATGCACCTCTTTATCCTGGTTTAGCTCCTGCAGGTGTCGCGCCTTGATGATTTGCTCCAGGATGATTTTATCGAGCAGGCGCTCCTTCTTCTCGATGTGCTCGAACTCATCGGCCATGATATCCCGCCAATCTTCGATGCAGATACTTACGCTATTGTAGACTTCGATGACCTGGTTGCGGATGTTTTGCATGAATTCGTGCGCCAGTTCCCTATCCAATTTGAACTCGCTATCGTTGGCGTTGTTTAGTATGGCGCCCGCTTTAAGATCGATGGTATCTAATGTGCGGCTCGTTGTCCGCAGCAGCTCATAGGTCTTCTTTATGCTTTTTCGGGCGAGTTCTTTCTGCCGCTTGGCAAGCTTCTGCTTGGAAACGTAGTAGGTTATAGCAAAGGTGATAGTGGAGCAGGCGATTGGGATAATGATCTGCATGGCGAGTGAGCCTATCCGAAAATGGATGAAGCTCTCGGGCAGGATTGTGTACAGCATAAAGCCGACGGCTATACCGCAGATGATACAGACAATTGCGAGAAACTCAAGCCAAACCTCAACCTTACCGGACTGTTTCTGCATAGTAGGACTCCGCTTTTAGCATTATGGTTGCTTTGGCACTTGCTTCGAATTCTGATCTAGCTTTGTAAGGTTATTATAGAACAGTTTATTAGCAGGGATAAATAGAAAAGTCAAGCATTTAGTTAAATATTTTGCCTTTATAGAACAAGCGGTATGGTGGGGAAGCTAGTTTCCGGTTAACTTTATTCCCACGATATTTGGATTGGATTCGACGTTGCCGGCGTTGTCGATCGCCCGTGCCCGCAGGATATAGCTGGTAAACCTATCTTCCGGCAATATCCAGAGGTACCTCCCGGATGCCTCTGGGCTGCCTTTGCCATTAATTGTTTTTGCCGGCAGCCAGGTTTCCGCGGTTTGCCAGTCGGTGCCGTTCCAGTACGATTTATCCGATTGTCTGCTGATGGAGACCTCAACGCGAGCGATACCTGCATTATCCGTCGACAGCCCATAGATAGCATATGTCCTTCCGCCGATTTCGTTCACTCCCGTAGGGTCGATGATCGCCGTCGAGGGCCCGGCGGGGTCGCTTTGCGCGATCACGGTTACCATGACCAGAGCGGGAAGCGGGGCTACTAGCTGGTTGTTGACGAGATCGATGCGCGTATTCTGAACCGGCATCCACTTTTTGTGCTTTTCGTCATACGAGACGAGCCGCAAGCTGGTCGGGTCGGGTATTTCGTCCGGCTTGTATTTGATCCTAAACGTCGCCGGGCTACCTAGCGGCAGTTGCAATGGGTCGATCCGGTATACAGGGCTATACCTGGTGGCGCCCGTTACATCGGGGACATCGTTACCCCGCAGCTCCTCGAGCATAATGGTCGTTTCGGTAGAGAGGGCACTTGCGGGAACCTCCAGGGACACGGTCTGGTTGTTATCCGTAACCACACCTCCGGCAGGGCCGACCGTTTGCTTGAATGATGATTGATATGAGCCTTCCGTGGTAAATGACCACGAGAAATTCGCCGCCAGCGGGTTTTTTGCCGCGTCCTTTATGCCGGTTGTCAAGTAAACCGTATAGGCGGTGCCCGATTCAAGCCTGTCTCTTGGGATAAGCTTGGCCGATTTAGCTTTTTCATCAAAGGATGCACTTGCTGAGATCCAGCGTGACCCCTGCTTGAGGTAGAAGGTCGATCCCTGCTCTGTACCATCGTTTTTAATGCTTAACGGATCCATGTGCTCGTAAAAGACAATCCCGATACCCGTACCCGGTAAGACTTTCGTCGCATTCATCGCCGGGAAAATATGACGTGTTACCGGCGACACCGTATCGAGCGTGATGCTGTCGGAGATTACATATGAGTTATCGCTATCGTCCTTGAACTGGCCGTTTACTATCTTCATGCCGTCGCCCTTGGGAAGGATCAGCGTCTTCGTCGGCGCGTATTTCTCCCAATCCGTCCAGGTTTGCCCGTTGTCGAGGCTGAAGCGCATCTCGGCTGCGCCCTGTACGTCGATATCTATGCGCACCTTTTGGCTGTTGGTATAGGTGGCGGCATCCTCAATAAAGATGTTGCCGACCGGCCCGACATTATCGACCGCAACATCGTTTTCAATCGGTATGCTCTCCTTGTTCGCGGTGACATCAACCGACCGGCCCAGGATTTTAAAGTGGGCCCCATCACTCGTGGGAAGCGGCCACGGATAGATCCAGGTTACCGAACGCTCGGCGCTGGATGTTACCTTCGCGGCGTTCCAGCATTCGTTCTTAACCCAGCTTGTGCCATTCCACCAGGCCTTATCATAGAGTCTGGTGATGGCCAGCTCGACCTTCGTGACACCGGCATCATCAACAGCGACGCCACTTATCGGGTAGATGCTGCCGGTAAGCTTACTTGCACCGGTTGGGTTTAAAAACGATGTCTGCGGGGCGCTACTCAATCCCATTGCTATGTCGAGCTTTACACTATCGAACCAGGCGTATGTCACAGCTTCACGGGCGTTGCCATTTTCGAAGGCTGCGCCAACGCTTATGTGGTAGCCGCCCGTTTGGTTGAGGTACTGGGAGATATCAACCGAATCGGTCACCCAGGTGTTATCGTTGAGCACTTGTCGATTTGCCCAGACGGTCACCGAAGTGTTGTCGGGTTTTGTGAGGTTGATATAGATTCGCTGCTCAAGGGGAAGGATGGTTGTCCAGTTCTTTCTCCATGCAAACTCGATTTTTCCGGTGCTTCCGGCCTTAATGGGGATGGTGATTCGCTGTTTGGCAGAGGATTCGCCCCTGCTTCTGCGACCGGAAATCGTAAAGCCCAGGCTGCCGCCATTCTCAAATCCGGCGCTATCGAACGACATAGGGATTCCCTTTGCCAGCTCCCGCGACCCCCAGTTGCTGAGGTCGTTTTTAAAGTCACCGTTGAGAACAAGCTGGTCGGCATGAGCTACTGTGGGTGAAAGTGAGAGCGCCAGCCAGAGCGCTACGAGAAGTATGAGAAGTCGTGGGGCGGAAAGGATGCTTTTAGTTTCCACCCAATCCTGCCCCTGTGTTGGTTGATGACGATGATGATGATGGTGACAGCCCCTGTATTTGTCCGCCGGTCCTCGATTCCAAGGCTTTGAGGGTCTCGTTGTTGGGGTCGATGCTCAAGCCCGTAGCGATGATTCCCTTAGCCTGCACGAAGTCGTTTTGCAGGATATAGATGTTTGCCAGCTCGGCAAGAACGCTCGAGCGTAATTTATCCGCCGGTGGCAGCAGGCCCAAGACCTTTTTCCACTCGTCGATCGCGTTATCATAGTATTTTGCCCTGGTATCGGCGCGCGCGACCTCCGAGTGGAAGAGGATGACGTTCGGGGCGGTCTGCGCGGCCCGATTCAAGTATGTGATGGCTTCGTTTTGCCTGCCCATGCGCTCGAGCAGGATGCCCGTTTTGTAGAGCAGTTCCGCATCGTTCGGCTTGGTCTTTAGCAACAACTGGTACTCGTCACTGGCGCGCTTGTTGTCGCCACTGAGCAGGTATGAGGAGGCGAGCATCTCGCGCATCTGGGCATCGTTTTTATTCGCCGCAAGGAAACTCTCGAGGCTTGGGATAACCGCCTTGTAATCGCCCTTGTTATAGGTGTCGATGATCTGCTTCCTGTCCAAATCGTTCTTTTCGGTGACCTGTGTTTGTGCGCCGTTATCCGTTGGCGCCCCTTTTGGCCACAGGTAAATTCCGAGTCCGATAGTACAGATGGCGAGGACCACGGCGAGTGATATCCAGGTATATCTGCTCACACGGATATCCATATCTTTCACCGTGCCTTGCTTCCGGTCAGCGGCATGCCTGCCCAATTCAGTTCCTCCAGCGGATGGTTTAGTTTGTTCCATAGCGCCCATATTATAACAGAACGCGAGCGTTGAAAATCCTGGAAAACAAGATTTACCGTGCGTTAATTATCCCAGTGTTAGTGTCGTCCTCGTGAGCAGTGCAAATGCACCGTGTCATTTTTGTGGGCGGATGTAACTACGTGTTAATTCTGTGCTTGCTTCTCTTATTTTAGCAGAGGCTTGGTAGAATTGACACGCTTGTAGCGCTGTATATTTTAGTGGCTAGGATTATGGAATTACCGGCGCATGGGAGTAGCTATGGCAGCTTGAACAACCAATAATACTTGCATGGTCGACGGGTCCGCTTGGCAGGGCTCCAATATTTACACCCATGACTTCGACGGTTCTTGTGGTTTCGGACGCGTACTTATGGCACACTTGACATGATTCATCGCTATCGGTGATGCGGTTGTTACTGTCCGGGTCGGTCCAGCCGTTTGCAACTGCGTAATCGTAAAGGCCGTCGGCGATCATCTTATAATTGCCTAACCTCGCGGTATGCACATCATGACAGACCATACAGGGCATTTTAACCCCCGTATTGTATTGGCCCGAGGGGGGCGCTTTCCAGCCGGTCGCACTCGTGCCATTTCCTCTAAGCTGATGACCGGTATAGGTCGTTTCGGTGGAATTGTAGAGGCCTTTGATATTTTTTTCCGCTGTGGTGCCGGCGCCGGTACCGTCATGGCAGCTGAAGCAGAGCGCATTATAGATATCCGAACTTTTGCTGTTTACCACGGAGGGGCTCTCAAAGTAGGGCTGTACAAGCAGGCGGCGTGTGGCATCGCTTCCGTTCAGCCCGAAATCAGGGCCGAAATCGGGTGCCAGATGCACCGCATGACAGGTTTCGCATAAGTTGGTCGTTGACGAGAACGGGCTTTGATTTGTATCCGTACCGTGTGGGGTTTGCACCAGTGTAAGCTCGTGCGATTGCAGGTTGGCGAAGTTCTGGACGATATCATCCGAATTACCACCGGTCGTATCGATCGTGATAGAGTCCTGATCTACCAGCCTGGAACCGATTGTCGGGCTCCCGCTGGTATCTGCCGAAGTCGAGAGCGTGTAAACGATATAGAAGGTATCGGGAGTAGTAGAGATTGTCTGGGGTGTGGCAAAGGTAAAATCGGTCTCTTCTCCTGAAAACGTGGCGGTATCAGGTGTCGTAGGCACAAGCGTATCGGGGCTTATATTAAACTGGATATCCCCGGTACCGTTCGTTTCCTTATACATCTTGACCCGCAGCACGTTGACCGTAGCGTTGCCGGTGCCGTATTCGTTAATCTTAAGCGATGTCCAAATCGCGCTTCCGGCGCCGGTTTTCAAGGTGAGTCGCTGCATGACGATGTTGTCTAGACCGCTCGTAACGCTGCCTCGTGCTTCCGGCTCGGAGCTTACCATCAAGGTATCCGCCCATGCGATACTCGTGAAGATTACCATGAGACACATCGCTAAGGGGACTATTATCAAGAGGCGGGCCGGTAATCTGCCGGCATGTGCGCTGATCGAGTTTCGAGCTGCCACTACTACACTAGCTCCTTTAAAGCGAGCCCGGTCGGGCTTTTACAAAATAAATCAAATTAGTCAATTGTGAGCTGACAAATCTCCAATACTAATATATCAATAATCGGCTGTTTGCTCAACCAAAGATATCCCTATCATACCTGCTGCGCAGGTTACTTCCAAACTGCAATGCGGTTGTTGAGCTTATCCGCTATAAGTATCTCATTGTTCCGGGTGTCGATGGCGATGCCGTTCGGATAGGCGAGGCCTTTGCCTGTGGTGCCAAACCCGCCGTAGGTGCCGATGAAGCGCCCGTCTTTTGCAAAGACGAAGACCTTGTGCTTCAGCATATCGACCACATGCAGGCGTCCGTCTCTATCGAGCGCAATACCGCGCGGCAGGGCCATCGCCTCCTTTTCCGACCCGGTAATCACGTTGAGAAACTCGCCCTGGCTGCTGAATACCTGGACGCGCGCGTTGTTCGAGTCGCTTACATAAATGGTGCCCCGTCTATCTGCAGTAATTCCATTGGGATATAAAAACTGGCCCTTGTCGCTCCCCGGCCGGCCGAACCTGGTGATGAGCCTGCCTTTAAGATCGTAGACTTTTACATCCTGGTCCAGAACATCGGTTACGTAGAGCCTTTCATTGGCCGTGCACAGGGCGATCGGTCGCCCGGGGAGTGCGGAGACCGATCCCTCGTCTGAGGCGCCTTCCGGGAACCGGTAAAGGAACTTCCCGTCGCGGTCATATACAAAGATCGCACCTTCAGTCCCGAGTGTGCTTACGTAGATACGCATATCCCGGTCCACGGCCACACCTACCGGGCGGGCGTCCCCGGCCTGGGTAGACACATCGATTACTTTCTTTAAGGTGCCCGTCGCAGAGACGATAGCCAGGCGGCCGTTGTCCGAATCGGCAACATAGAGCGCGCCGTTGGCTGCAGCTATCCCCATTGGTCCCTTCAGGCGTTTATGATCGTCCCCCGTTACTGCGGATATATACTGTGGCCGGTAGGAGGGAGCCTTTTGATCGTTGCCTGAATCATCGGCATTGTAGTTCGAGAGCGAGTAGTAAAGGATGCCAGATGTTCCGACAAGCACGATTGCAACGAATATGAGCAAGAATAACCGTTTACTGATTGCTGTTTCACTCCTTATAACTATCTCCCGCTAGGCTTAATCATAGCATCTAAGCATGCAGTGCGTGCCCAGGTATGCTATAATTTATTGTGCTAAAGGCCGCTGGTTTTACAAAGGACACCATTACTCGTATGTACCGGA
>NZ_JBTSLF010000110.1:0-9047 GCF_054640775.1 Candidatus Aquicultor sp.
CGGCAGATGGATTTGACGTTGCACCAGCCGTTGCACTGCCAGTTGTCGAAGTCGGCGGGCGGCAGAACGTCGTGGTTGAACGCCCGGTCGAGCATGGGGAGCTTCTGCTTGAGCAGCGCTTCTATCTCTTTTTCGTTCCAGAGCTGGGCTTCGCAGATTTTAACGCCCTTCATGTCGAGATACACCACCTGCAGCCGCTCGATTTCGTACGGCACAAGCCAGGCGTAAAGGTTGAGCTGCTGGCTGTGGTTCCTGAACGGATAGCTGAATCTCGGCACTTCCTTTGCGGTTTTATAATCCCTGATCAGCTTCTTCTCTGGGAGTATGATATCGGGTTGGCCGGATATTTTTATACCGTTGAACTCGCGGTAAAACCGCTTTTCTGCGACCGCGTCTTTTTCTTGATAGCGCTCGATGATGAGGTGGGCAAGCTCTCCCCTGAAGGCGAAGTAGAGTTGCTCGAGGTCGACGTAGTGGTCGTATTTGCTGCTGAGGTACGACTCCCTGAGGCAGCCGGAGAGCTGCGTTACCGTGATGCCTTCACGCTCGACGCGTTCCCTATCGGTCATCGCTTTTATGATCGGCGCGGTGAAATGACACTCGTTCGAGGTAGTCTCCGCGCATGCGATGCATTCCTCAAACGTTACCGAGCGCCCGCGATCGTGTTTTCTCGAAGGCTTGGCGCACTTAAAACCAACTAATCCCACTAGAAGATCTCCCCTTTGGACTAAACCTGCCGCAATACTACCACAACTACCAATTTTTGGTAATATGTTTCCGATAGGCTGCTAGTGCGATAAAATAGAGCTTATATGAATGCAAAAGATACTGCTAAACCGCACAAGAAGACAAAGAAGGCCAAGACCAAAAGGAGCGGGCACAACAAGCTCTCGACTCTGCTTATCGTGGTCGGCATCATCGTCATCATAATTCCATTCGTCACCGAGATCTACGGCTACTTCGAGGCCCGTAAACTAACGAACGCATGGGAAGTGCAGGCCAAGGACCAGCGCACAAGGGGCGACAAGATAAAGACCTTCCAGGACGAACTGGTGGCTTCAGGTCAACTGCCGCAGGAGGATTCCATCATCGATAACTCGAAGCTGGGCAAATCGATAACCAACAAAAAGGACTCCGAGCGTAAAAAGCCGTTTCCTAAGACCAGAATCCGAATCCCGAAAATCGGTGTCGACCAGGTAATCCTTGAAGGCGTCGGTCCGGAAATACTGCAGTACGGGCCCGGACACTACGTCGGAAGCTGTAACCCGGGCGAGCGGGGCAACGTGGGAATCGCCGGTCACAGGGTTACCTACACCCACCCGTTTAACCGGCTCGACGAGCTAAGCAACGGCGATACCGTCATCCTGGAAACCGTTGATTTTATCTACGAATACCAGGTCGAGAACATGATGGTCACCGACCCGAAGAACGTCTCGAACCTGCAGCCGACATCCGACCCGAGGGTCACGCTTACCACCTGTAACCCGAAGTACAGCGCGAAAACCAGGCTTAACGTAATAGGCGTGCTTATAAACACCAAGCCGCAGCGGGTTAACATCGTCCGCGCGGTAAAGCAAATCAAAGAAATATTTAAGACCGAGAAAACAATCGAGAAGATCAGGTTCGACGATAAACCAAAAACCACCAAAGAGTACCAGCACGACCTGAAAGCTGCGCAGAAAGCAATAAACAAGAACCCCCTCGATGGGAACGCCTATATCCTCATGTCGCGCAGTTGCCTGGGGTTGGAGAAATACGCGGAATCATACCAGGCGCTCAAGAAAGCCGAGCTGATCCAGCCGGATTCGGTCGAGGTGCAGCGAATGTACCGGTTAATAGAGATAAAGAAAAAGCAGCTTGAAGGTGAGGTGCGCACAGCGGAAAGCCTTACGGCCAGCAACGGGTTAAACCCCATGCCCTACTTTGAGCTCGGACGCATGTGCCTTGCTACCGAGAATTACGAGGAGGCCGCCCAAGCATTCAAAAATGGTTCGTTAGCCGCCCCCTATGCGGCGGATATGTATGCCTACCAAGCGTTAGCATACGAGAAAATGAAAAGGGATGATTTGGCCGTTACCACATACAACCTGGCATTACGCTTCGACCCTACATATCCCGAGGCCGTCGAAGGACTCAAACGGGTGCAAGGCGGTAAATCCGCCAGCGGGCTCGATGTAAATAGTCTCCCCTACAAATTAAGGCCGCAGTAAGAACAGGTGCAACAATAACGCCCCGATAATTACCGTTCGATCTCCTGTCCTCTAAAGACAACAACAGCGAGAATTATCGAAACGGCTACCAACACGACTGTTACGATAGTTGGCGATAAAAACGCCGAATCCCATCCTTTTTGGAGTAAGTCGGGGTAGCGGGAGAGGACGTAACCGGGAGAATAGTCGGCGATTCTTGAAAACGCGCTGAGAATCGAACCGAAAACAAACGAGCTGAACAAGCCGATCACACCGGCCACCGCCGTGCTTTTCACAAGCGTACTGGCAGCGATAGTAATCGACAGGATGAGCAGCAGATAAGCGAGCGTTAGAACGGCGACAATAAAAAAGTTCACGAAACCGAAACTCGTAAAAAGAAGAACCGTGTAAAGGTAAAAAACTACGACGCCGACCAGGTAAAATACCGTTACGGTCGAGAAGTAGGCCAGGAACTTGGAGAGGATAAAGCTCTGCCTCGAGACCGGCTTTACCAAGACCATCTCCAGCGTTTTTCTTACCTTTTCATCTGCAACCGCCCCGGCAACGACGAAAATCAACAGGAAGATGACCAACTGGCTGGCGTTCTTCACAAATTGAGTAATGGCATCGTTAAACGTTGGCTCGGGGATTTTTATGGTGATGCCGCCCTGGCTGGTAAGGTTTTTAACCAGCTGCGGCAGAAGTTTTGCGGAAATGGGTGAGACCATAGCAAGGAAGAGAAAAATGATTGCAAGGATCAGCAGTTTTTTTGAGCGCACTTGTTCTAGCAAATCTTTTTTAAATAAAACACTAATGGTGCCCATTGTTATCCCCTAATATTTCAACGAATAGATCTTCGGTTTCCGGCAAGGTGAGACCGTAATTCAAAATGCCGATATCGAACCTTGCCAGGGTTTTAAGCGGTACGTTCGTTTCCATGACCCGGCTGTCTTTCAGCCAGATCTTTATCTGGTTGCCGTTCTTCTCTACCCGCCGCGACCAGCTACTTTTTTCAAGCTCCGGCACGACTTCGCCGGGATCTCTCACAAAATCTACGCGAAGAATCGGGGTGGCATACCGTTCCTTAAGCTCAGGGAGCGGTGACTCGATGACCAACTCCCCTTTATTTATGATAGCGACCTCACTGCAGACTCTATCGACATCGGCCAGTATATGGGTAGACATAAAGATGGTCTTACTCTTTCCAAGCTCTTCGATTACACTCAAGACTTCTTTTCTGCCGATGGGGTCGAGGGCCGAAACCGGCTCATCCAGTATGACGACTTGCGGATCGTTGATTAAGGCCTGGGCGATGCCTAATCGCTGCTTCATACCGTTCGAGTATGAGCTTATCTTCTTGTTTTGAGCCGATTCAAGGTCTACTAAACCGATCAAGTTCTTGACCCGTTGCGACTTCTGTTCGCTTGAAAGATTAAAGAGGCCGGCGACAAAATGCAGGTACTCTTTTCCGGTCATCCAGCCGTAAAAAGAGGGTTGCTCCGGCAGGTAGCCGAATAAACCGTGGTTTTTAGACTCACCAAAACGTATCGCAGACCCGGCGATCTCAATGCTGCCGCCGGTTGCCCTTAAAAGCCCGACCATCATCCTTATCGTCGTGGTTTTGCCGGCGCCGTTCGGCCCTAAAAAGCCGAAAACCGTGTTCTTCCCCACCTCGATGCTAAGGTTTGATACCGCTCTAAAATTACCGAACGACTTGGAGAGGTCGGTGATCTTGATAATGCTCAATTAGTCCTCCGCCCTCCCGAAGAGAAAATAGGCGATGGGCCCGAGAAGCTCGAAAAAGAGGACGATGATAATCCAGATGGCGGGGCTTAAGTTTCGCGTCTTTTTGCGCTTTACAATATCCGCTATCGCCCAGATAAGTGCTGCTAGTTGTAGAATGAGTAGTGGTGCGGCCAGCTTTAAGATGTTTACGATGTCTTGATTGGGCATGGTAGCCTCCTTCGATATTTAAATTTTAGCATTAACTAGAAGATTAACTAGATTTTTCTCATACAAGAACTCCACCGGATAGTTTACCGGTGGAGTTCTTGTACTACTAGAGCTTAGCTATGCTGTATTTATATTTTTATAGTTCCTGCGGCGGTCCTTGATAGCCTGCCGGTGCTGCCGGCGGTGTTGATGTATCGGATGGGTTGAAGTGACCTGGCCCAAACCCTCCGAATCCGGGCGGTCCGCCAAAACCGCGTCCGCGGCCTCCGCGCATGTGGCCCCCGAATAGGAATCCGAGTTGATTCAGATCAAGACTGTTTTCCTTCGCCCAGGCCTGCAGCTCCGTGCGCTGCTTCTCCATGGCCTGCCTTCTCTCTTCGGGAGTGAGTGCCTTAAAGGTCTCCATCTTGTTCTTCATCTCGTTCTGCAGCTCGTCCATCTTCTTAAGAATGGCGTCCTTCTGCTTTGCCGTAATCTTGCCATCCTTAACGTCCTGGCTAAGCTTCTGTTCCAGCATCGCTTTGTGTTGCACCTCGCGCTCTTGCTTGAAATCGCCGAGCACCTTGTCTACCTTGCTGCGATCGAGGCCGAATGCCTGGACCAGCTTTTCGATAACCGGCGGATAGCTTTGCGTCGTTTGCTTACTGGCAGCAAAAACGCTGTACCCTCCTGCGAGTGTGATCAATAGCGCGGCAACGGCGATGCCTATTATGACTTTGATTCTTACCTTTGGCTTCATCTATGCTTGCCTCCTTCCATAAAAGATAGTTCGCACGATAAGCCTATTGTCGCAAACGAATCTGAGAAATCGCTTAGAAAGGACGTTTTATCCATTATTGTTTCGGTTTTTCCGTAAGAGTAAGTGTGGTCTTGCCCTCTTTGCCGTTCCTGACGTATGTTACCTCAAGGCGATCGCCGACTTCCTTCTGCCGGATTTCGGCAATCAGCGTGCCCATATCATCGATAGGTGTACCACCGATGGCGATTATGATGTCGTCCTTCTTCAAACCGGCCTTTGCCGCTGGTCCACCGGGTACGACTTCGGCGACTAGCGCGCCTTCGTCAATGGCGGTCTCGTTGTCGTTCGCGACTTCGCTCACATCACGGCCGAGAATGCCTATGTACGGGTGACTTGCCTTGCCTTGCTTTATAAGCTGGTCGGCGACTCTTTTCGCCATATCCACCGGAATCGCAAAGCCGACGCCGTCATTTACACCGCTGCTCGATATAATAAGCGCGCTGATCCCTATCACCTTGCCGGTGGCATCACTTAGGGCGCCTCCGCTGTTTCCGGGATTTATCGGCGCATCCGTCTGTATCAGATTGCTATAGGATACGCTATCCCCGCCCTGCTCATCCGGAATCGTTACGTTTCGGTTGAGTGCGCTTATAATGCCGGAGGTCACAGTATGCTCGAAGCCGAAGGGGCTTCCGATGGCAACGGCGGGCTCGCCGACCTGAAGGTTCTTAGTGGACCCGAATTCGGCGGCGGGCAGACCGGTTTTATCGACCTTGATGATTGCCAGATCGGTCTCCGGGTCTGCGGCGACTAATTTGGCCTTTACCTCATCGTTTCCTATGGTGACAGATATGGCCCTTGCGCCCGATACGACATGGTTGTTGGTGATAATATAGCCATCCTGTGTATAGATGACACCGGAGCCGACCCCGCTCGTCAGCCCTGAATGGACCGCGTCCTGCGGCCCCTGGTTAACGCTGACGTTTACAACCGATGGCCCGAGTTTCTTTGCAACCGCAGTAGCCGGGCTCACTGCTCCATTTACTTTGACGATCTCATTTGAGGTACCGGTTGATTGGTTCTGCCCGCTACTAAAGACGGCCTTGGGCGTACTGCCGTACATATACGGGAGAGCATATGCCACGATGAGCCCGCCGACGACCGCACTGAGAAACGAGGTGCCGATCATCAAACCCGTGAGCCTGCGCCCAAGCCCCGGATTGCCCGTACCTCTCTCTTCGACATGCACGGTTTTTGCGGACTCCCCTACGTCTGAGCGAATGCGCTCGTCGGGTGCCTCGAAACCTGTTTTATCACGATCGCTTCTCTCCTCCATAATCTTTCCTTTCATGCTCCGTAAAATCATGCGGTATCTTGTTTATTTACCTCGTTCGGGGGTTTCCTACACCTTAATGATTATCTGAAACAAACCTGAGAAATCGCTTAAGAAATGGAGTAAACGAAGAACTTTTGCCGCTATTTATTGCTTGCGGGGAAGGGTTATGGTGAAGGTCGTTCCCTTATCGGGTACGCTCTCGACATCGATGGTTCCGTTATGCATGTCAACGATGGTTTTAGCGATCGATAAACCGAGACCGTAGCCTTCGACCTTGGTTTTTGTTCGAGAAGCCTCTGCGCGGTAGAACCGCTTGAAGATATAGGGCAAGTCGCTTGCCCGAATACCGGTGCCAAAATCCTGCACGATTATTGCGACTTTGTTCTTTACGGGATATGCGCGCACGATTATTTTTCCATCCTGGTTGCTGTATTTGATGGCATTGTCCAGAAGGATTGTGAGCAGCTTGACAAGACTATCCCCGTCGGCCTCCGCAGTAACATCATCGATAGTGCCCTCAATCTCAATATGTTTATTGTTGGCGAGCGCCTTTACATTTTGACGCGCTGCTTCAACCACGTTCAGCACGCTAACGTCTTTAAAGCTGCTCTTACTGCCCGTATTCTGGTAGCGGCCCAGTATCAAGAGACTGTCGGAGAGTTGCTGGAGCTTCTCGATCTCCTCCAGATTGCTGGCGAGCACCTCCCGTGCGTACGGTGTGTCAAAGTCCTTATCGCGAAGCGCTACTTCGACCTCGGTTCTCATAGCGGTCAACGGTGTACGCAGCTCGTGGGATGCGTCTGCAACGAACCGTTTCTGCTCATCCACCATGTTTTCGATAGGTCTGAGCGTACGACCGGCCAAGAAGTACCCGGCCATCCCGGCGATCACAAACATGGCGCCGTTAAAGGAAAGAAGCTGCAGCGCGACCCTTCTTCTCGCTTCCTCATATAGCTGATTATCCAGAGCCCCGCCCGGCGCTAAACCGCGTAGTACAAGTACAGAAGACCCGGGATTACGGCCAAAGGGATGATGAAACATGTCTTGCGGCGGCCCTTGCTCCACAGCGTCGCGCATCGCCTGCGCGCGAAGACCCCTGTTGATTTCAAACGTCGCACCTTGGAATACCGCCAGGCTGAAGAGAACACTAATGACCATGATACTTAAGAGGTACCAAACGGTGAGCTTAAGACGGGCGGAATGAAACATGTATTATGCGTCCCTTCCGATTTTATAGCCAAATCCCCGTACGGTTTGTAACAAGGAGGGCTTATCATTAAATGGCTTATCGATCTTATTCCTCAAGTAACCGACGTACACCTCGACCGTGTTGGGAAGTATATCGGCATCATAATGCCATACATGATTGATGATCTGGTCCTTGGTAAGAATCCTGTTTTTATTGCGCAGCATGTACTCGAGCAGGGCGAACTCTTTCTTTGATAGATCGATGTGCAGTCCCGCCCGGATAACCTCATAGGTGAGCGTGTTAAGACTTAGATCTTCCGCTGAGAGCATCGAGCCGAGGCTCTCTTTAGGTCTCCTGGATAGAGCCCTGATTCGTGCGAGCAATTCAGCAAACGCAAAGGGCTTGACCAAATAATCGTCGGCCCCGGCATTTAAGCCTTCGACTTTATCGTTGAGTTGGCCTTTCGCTGTCAGCATGAGAATGGGCGTGTGTATATGGGATCGCCGCAGTTGCCGGCACACCTCGATGCCGTCCATCTTCGGCAACATTACGTCCAAAATGATGACGTCGTAATCCGTGGTCGACGCGAAGCCGAACCCGGATTCCCCATCGTACGAGACGTCGACCGCGTAAGTTTCCTGCTCCAAACCCCGCTTTATAGAATTGGCTATCTTATGTTCGTCTTCTACAACCAAAATTCTCATTTGCTTGTAGTATAACAACTCTAAACTGAGAAACAACTGAGAAACCGGATAATGTCTACAGAGGATGCCTATATTACTTGATGATGTTAGCCAGGTGGAGCAGCCACATAAAACCGCCAACAGCGAGTAAAAGGATGGCAAAGCAGGCCGAAAGCATCATAAGCCCGGCCGGCGATCCCCAGCTCATCGCAAAGTATTTTTCCATCTCGCTCATATTATGATGGTGCTCTCTCGCTTCTTTTATTTTTTCGATTTTTTTCTCGTTCACTTCTTCTCCTTCCTGCCAATCCGCGCTATCTGAGCCGCGTGGGTCTCTTATCTAAATATCTAAGTACTCAACCGCGTTTTCTTCTCGCTCTGCTAAATCCTTCACTACCTTTAACAGTTCTGCCGGGATTCTGCCCTCGAGTTGTTCCGGCTTTGGCGCCACAAATAGCTCTGAATAGTTGCTGTTTTCCAGATAGGCACCGCTCTTTTTCCAGTCTTTCGGATTGGTCATGAGGCTGGCCTTGCTAATAGTAGTCAAGCAAACCGCCCAATTACTCTTCTGAGTTATGTAGATTTTGGCGCTCAACCACCATTCTTTATCGTCGCTAAATCCTTGCCATTTACCAACCCGAGAGCCGATAAACCGTTGCTCTCTTTCTGAACCCTTGGCTCCGACGGTAATTCTGACCTCCTTCATTCCTTGTTGTTTTTCTTTAGAACGCGCCACAAATTCTCGAAGCGCACGGGCAATGACCGAAGATAGGGCTTCTCCGGCAATTTCTTGCGCCTCTTCAAAAACCTCTTCATCCTTTTTGCTAACGTAAATAGTTCTATTTGCCATATTATAAGTATATGTATACGTATATCATCTATCAAGGGTTTTTATTTAGGCCAAGGGCTTGGTCGTGCTATCGGTAATAGCGAGGATTGGTGAAATCGGCAGTGCCTG
>NZ_JBTSLF010000111.1:0-8900 GCF_054640775.1 Candidatus Aquicultor sp.
CCGGATGGCGGGAAACTCAGCAAGCGTCATGGGGCTACCGCTGTCGGCGATTACCGGTCGAAAGGGTATCTGCCCGAATCGATCAACAACTATCTGGCGCTTTTAAGCTGGGCTCCGGAGGATACGCGCGAGGTGTTTGAACTCGATGAACTTGCGGACGCATTTGAAATCGAGAAGATATCTAAAAGCCCGGCGATTTTTGATATCGGTAAGCTTAACTGGCTCAATGGGCAGCACATCCGCTCGGCGGATTTAGAACGCCTTACCAACCTCTGTATCCCGTATTTAAAGGAAGCGGGTTTAATCCCGCAGGGCGAGGTCTCGAAACACGAGTTCGAGTATCTGCTTAAAGTCGTAGAGGCGGTACGGGGAAACTTGACCGTTCTATCGGAGATCCCTGCGTATGCTAAAATATTTTTAGGCGAGTATGAACTGCAGCCCGAGGCGCTTGAGTGGCTTAGAAAGCC
Organism: Candidatus Aquicultor sp.; assembly: GCF_054640775.1. Classification (NCBI taxonomy): domain Bacteria; kingdom Bacillati; phylum Actinomycetota; class Candidatus Aquicultoria; order Candidatus Aquicultorales; family Candidatus Aquicultoraceae; genus Candidatus Aquicultor; species Candidatus Aquicultor sp. The sequence continues at coordinate 468 of NZ_JBTSLF010000111.1, forward strand.
GAATGTACCAGAGGTATTAACGGCTCTGCTGGAACTTCTTCGCAGCCACGGGGAACTTGATATGGAAAGCGGCCGCGAGGTGGTGAATGCCGTGCGAGATAAGTTCAAGCCGCTCGGCGTTACCGGAAAAGACCTGTTTATGCCGATACGAGTAGGGCTCACCGGCGCCGCCAAGGGCCCCGAGCTGCCGTATGTCCTGAATATTCTCGACAAAGAGCAGGCGCAACGTCGCGTTGAAGCGGCCATCCAGGCAGCGATCCAAGCGGCTAGCTAATTTGAGGTGGTGTTGTTTTAATGTCCCTAAAAGTCTACAACACGATGAGTAGGAAAAAGGAAGAGTTTATCCCCCGCGATGGGGGTAAAGTGGGCATGTATGTCTGCGGTCCGACGGTGTATAACTACATCCATATAGGGAACGGTCGCACCTACCTGTCCTTCGATATCATTTACCGCTACTTGAAATATAAAGGCTATGATGTCACTTACGTGCGTAACCTTACCGACGTCGATGACAAGATCATCAATAAGGCCAAGGAAGAAGGGGTTGCCCCAAGCGAAGTCGCCGAGCGTTACTCGGAGGCGTTTGCAGAGGATACCGCGAATATGGGGCTTGCCCGTCCAACGATTATTCCAAAGGCAACCGAGCATATCAAGGAAATGATCGAGATTATCGAGGGCCTGATCGAGAAAGGGCTCGCGTATGTCATCGATGGGGATGTCTATTACGAGATCGCCAAGTTTCCCGAGTACGGCAAGCTCGCGCACCGCGATCTTGAAGACATGCGGGCCGGGGAGCGCGTTGAGGTCGACCCGAGAAAACACCACCCGATGGACTTTGCAGTCTGGAAATCCGCCAAGCCGGGGGAGCCGTCCTGGGACAGTCCCTGGGGAAAGGGGAGGCCGGGCTGGCATATCGAGTGCTCCGCGATGTCGCTGAAGTATCTGGGCGTTACGTTTGATATCCATGGTGGCGGACGTGATTTGATCTTCCCGCATCACGAGAACGAAGTCGCCCAGACCGAGGGTTTTACGGGTAAAGACTTCGTCAAGTACTGGTTGCACGGCGGTATGGTCAATATCGGTGACGAGAAGATGGCGAAATCCCTGGGAAATATCATCCTGGTCAGGGATTTACTGAAAGAATACGACCGGAATGTGCTGCGCTTGCTTGCGCTGGGCACGCAGTACAGGAGCCCGATTAATTTTGGCACGGATAAACTCAAAGAGGCCGAAGCCGCATACGAGAGGTTTTTGAACGTGCGAAGGAGAATCGGGGATGCCCTGGGCGCAATGACGGTTACCAGAGTGCCCGAAAAGGTCGAGCAGGCCGACCGGCTCGAGGGGGCGATTGCCGAAGCCAAGAAAAAATTTATTGAGTCCATGGATGATGACTTCAATACGGCGGCGGCGCTCGCTGCGATGTTTGACCTGGTAAAGGAGACGAACACGTTTATCGAAGCCTACGGCGAGATGAGCATGCATGCCCAGGATATCTTGAAAAAAGCCGATGCGATGCTGCTTGAACTCTCCGGTGCGCTGGGCCTGGCCCTTGCACTCCCGGGGGCCGAAGAGGTGGGCGAGAAGCTGCCCGACGCGATTTTCGACCTTGCCGGTGATGTCTTGGGATCAACCGATAGCAAGGGTAAAGTCGAGCTGGTCGATGAGATACTGGAGCGCAGAAACACCGCCAGAAAAGAGAAGGACTTCGCTACAGCGGACAAGATACGAAATGGCCTTACCCAGATGGGCATCGAGATCGAAGATACGCCGCTTGGCTCGAGATGGAAACTTAAATAGAGTCTAGAAAGTGGGTCTGGGAATGGAGACTGTTGAGGGCCGGCGGGCGGTATACGAGTTACTTAAAAGCCGCGGCAGGATCACCAAATTATATATGGCGGCGCAAACAAAACCATCAGATATCATTGAAAAAATCGAAGCCCTGGCTAATAAACAGGGCATTCGTATTGAGAGGGTGGATAAACAGAGGCTGGACGAACTCTCCCATTCAAGGGCTCACCAGGGTGTTATCGCGGCCGTCGAGTCGTACAGGTATGCATCGTTTGCCGAGCTTGCAGAGGGTTTGGACATCTCGCAGAATCCCGTCGTCGTACTCCTGGACGGGATAACCGACCCACAAAACTTCGGCGCGCTCCTGCGCTCGGCCGACGCATCCGGGGTGGCCGGCGTAATCGTCGCCAAACGGAGGGTTTCCCCGGTAACGGCGGCCGTACATAAGGCCTCGGCGGGCGCCACGGCTTATGTAAAAATCGCACAGGTCAGTAATCTCGTTTACACCATCGAAGAACTCAAGGAAATGGGGTTTTGGGTCGTGGGAGCAAGCGAAACAGCCAGCGAATTATATTTCGAACTCGACCTCAACCGCCCGATCGCAATCGTTTTGGGCAGCGAGGGTGCCGGCATCTCGCGCCTGATATCCGAAAAATGCGACTATCTGGCCGCCATCCCCATGCGGGGCCATGTCTCGTCGCTTAACGTAAGCGTTGCGGGGGCGCTCATGATGTTTGAGGCGTTAAGGCAGCGATTGGTTAAAAGCAGCGAATAGCGAAGAGCGATTAGCGATTGGGTGTGGGTCGAGAGAGTGGGTTTTTCCCTAATCGCCAATCGCCCCTCGCCAATCGCCCCTCGCTAATCGCTGAACTTAAAGGTTTGGAAATGCAAAGACTCTTGATCGTGGATGGCTACAATCTAATATATGTGACGGATAGGTACAGGAAGTGGCGTGATAACGATTTGGAGATGGCGCGCATTAAGCTCATCGAGGATTTAGCGACGCTTCAGATGTTTGCCGATTATAAGATCATGCTTGTCTTCGATGCGGCCAAGACGGGAGCTAAGGGAAGTCACCACGCGAATATCCTTGGTATCGACGTATGGTTTACGCGATCGGGGGAAACCGCGGATCAGATGATCGAGCGCTTCGTTTTTAAGGGCGGCTATGAGGGCGATATCGTTGTCGCCACGTCGGATTACAGCCAGCAGAAGGTTATTTTTAAGCCCGGGGTTTTGCGAAAAAGCTCTCGCGAACTCGTGAATGACCTCGAAGCAACCGAGAAAGAACTGAAAACAACACAAAAAAAAGGCGGTAGATTTCGGCTCGAAGAGCGCCTCGACAGCGCGTTGCGCCAAGCGCTCGAGCGTATCGCCGGCTTCCCCGAATAGCTATTATATTCTTGACGGATACCGATGCGACGAGTATAATTTTAAAGCGTTCTCCCACTTGGCCATTGGTGGCCAGCCACAGTAGCAGGGGCAAAAGGGATGAGCCTACTATAACCGTAACAACTTAGTCGAAGGAGCGTTGGTAGTGCAAATCCAGGCAGACATTTCGTATTTTAATGCTCAAGCTCTTCTTCAAACGCTTACTGATGCACAGCTAGTTATCGCTGCTCGAGAGGGCAATGACTCCGCTCTTGAATTTCTCCTGGATAAATACAAGAATTTTGTGCGGTTAAAAGCACGTGCCTATTTCTTGATAGGTGCTGACTGGGACGACCTCGTCCAGGAGGGAATGATCGGCCTCTATAAGGCGATCAGGGACTATCAGCAAGACAAGCAGTCTTCGTTTCGGGCGTTCGCCGAGCTGTGCATAACACGGCAGATTATCACCGCGATAAAGACGGCGACGCGGCAGAAGCATCTACCGCTCAACTCCTACGTATCGCTTAATCGGCCGGTCTATTTTGAAGATGAATCCGACCGCATGCTCATGGACCTGCTTTCAGGAGCGGAGATCGCCGATCCGGTCGAACTGGTTATCAGCGGCGAAGAAATGCAAAGCATGCAAACGAGTTTCGGTGAGATTCTAAGCGACCTCGAGGCTCAGGTTCTGAAACTCTACATCGACGGAAAGTCGTATCAGGAAATAGCGAACGAGCTTGAAAGACACGTGAAATCGATAGACAATGCCCTTCAAAGAGTAAAACGCAAAGTCGAGCTTCACTTGAGGAGAAGGCAAGCGATAGTCTAGTAAAGCGACTCAAAGTAATGCTGTACTATCCCGCTGTTTGTTTTATAAGATAGAAAGGGAACAAACAGGTAACAAGAAAGGATAGTACCTTGGAAGAGAAACATACCCGTGAAGAGAACGGGTTCTCCGAGACCGGGCGACCGGGTCTGTCGTTAATTATCGCTGTTGCGTTTTCCGCGGCGTTGTTTGGCGGGCTTATCGCCACGTATGCCGTTCCCTATCTTTATGGAAGCACACCCGGTGATGTCTATAGCGGGCACGGCTCGTACCCGGTCACCAATTCCAAGGAAATCATCAACGTTGCCAAGGGTTCGATAAGTCCGGTGGCTGCAGTTGCTAAAAAGCTGCAACCCTCCATCGTCAACATCAACATAAAGCAGACGCTAAAGGATATGGCCCACCCCGATGTCGTAAGCGGTGCCGGCTCCGGGGTGATATTTAACTCCGACGGCTATATTATTACCAACGCGCATGTGGTGTCCGATGCAAAGGATATCTTCGTCACCATCGGCACAGAAGAACTTAAAGGCAAGCTGGTTGCAGCTGATAAGGATTCAGATCTGGCGGTGGTCAAAGTGAACAGGACCGGTCTACCGGCAGCTGAATTTGGCTCGACTAAGAATCTGCAGGTGGGCGATCTAGCAGTTGCTATCGGTAGCCCGTTTGGGTTTGAGCACACGGTGACCTCAGGCATCGTCAGTGCGCTTAACCGTACCCTCAGCCTGCCAGACGAGAATTCACAGCAGATCAACACTTACACGAATCTTATCCAGACAGACGCGCCGATAAATCCGGGAAACAGCGGCGGTGCGCTCAGCGATTCGCAGGGCCGCGTAATCGGAATCAATACCCTGATCGTTTCGAGTACGGGTGTTACTGAAGGTATCGGCTTTGCCATCCCCGTTGAGACGGCGGTAACGGTTGCCAGGCAACTAATAGACAAAGGTAAGGCAAGCCACCCTTATATGGGCATTCAAGGCCAGAACGCCAACAATACCCTTCCTGTCGATAACACCTACGGTGTGGCAAAAGGCGCCATTGTGACGGATGTCGTGAAAAGAAGCCCCGCAGACAAAGCCGGACTGCGCGAGAAAGACATCATAGTGGCCGCCGATGGCAAACCGGTCGATACGATGGACGACCTGATCGCACAGATCCGGCAGAAAAAGGTCGGCGATACCTTGTACCTTACGTTCTTGCGAAACGGTAAACAAAAAACCGTAAGCGTCATCCTCGTTGAAAAACCGAAGCGCTAGCGGGGATTTACGTGCAAATCCAGGTCGTCGCGGTTGGAAAACTTAAAGAAGACTACCTCAAGCGGGGCGTCGATGATTATCTAAAGCGTCTTTTAAGGTATGTAAAAGTCACCATTCAAGAGGTCGCAGAAGAAGATATTAATACCAAACCCGGGGCCGAGGTCAAGGCCAAAGAAGCGCTGAAGCTTCAAAAGCTGCTTCAGCCGCGTGAATCACGATATGTGATCGCGCTGGATATGCGGGGAGCCGAGCTTTCGTCGGAGGAGCTTGCGCAGAAATTGGAATCCTTGATGGTCGCTGGAAAGAGTAACATCTCTTTTGTAATCGGGGGAGCGCTGGGGCTCGATGATTCGCTGCTTGAGAAGGCCGACCTTCGCCTCTCGCTTTCAAAACTCACTTTTACGCACCAGGTAGCCAGGTTCATCATCCTCGAGCAAATCTATAGGTCATTCAAGATCATCAAGGGCGAGCCATACCACTACTAATCGTAGAACTATCCACTTATAGACCAACCCACTGCATATCTATTTCGTCGATGGCGTGGGATTAACGGCTCAAATGCCCGGGGTATTTGTGATCAATTAACGCTGGCCCAACAACAATAAAAAGAAAAGTAAATGCGCCACAACCATGGTTGTGGCGCATATCTTTTACGGAATCCTATTGAACATCCTGCTAGCTATTTACAAGCTCGCCGTCTTTTAACTTGAGGGTTTCCTTGATCCTATCGATATCACCCGCGGCCAATCCGGTCTTGCTAAGCAAGAACAGGATGGCTGGGGCAGGGTTGCCGCCCAGGACTTTATCGACTACGTTGTTGATCATAGTGTTCGCCATTTCCTCCTGATTTACGTTTGGCGTGTAAATGTAGGCGGTACCGCTCCTATCCTGTTTTAAAACGCTCTTATTGGCGAGGCGGCTCATTACGGTCATTATAGTCGTGTAAGCAAGTCTTTTATCGGGATAAAGCTCCTCAAAGACGTCTTTCACCGATGCGCTACCGGTTTTCCAGACGACGCTCATGATATCTGCTTCCAGCTCTCCTAAGCCCGAACCTACGCCGACCCGATTTTTCCTTACGCGCCCGGTTGTCTTCTTTGCCATGTACTACCTCCTAGTCTCCCTAGTGCTCTCGTTAATTTGTATATGCTTCATGCCCCTAATGAAACGCTAGTCTAGTATAAACCACTATATATGTACATATATCATTTAATTATATGACAGGTAATTACAGTAGTTTGGATACGTATTTATTAGTCCTTACTCAGCTTACTTACCGTCAGTTTTAAAGTCAACTCACCCAAAAGGCGTAATACTAGTATGTTACATCCGCTCGGGGGCGGCTACGCCCAGCATGCTAAGCACGTTTCGCAAGACGGTCTTTGTGGCTTCACAGAGCGACATTCTTGCGGTTGAGAGTTCCATATCCTCACCGACCACCCGGCACTTCGTATAGAAGAAGTGGAATGCGGCGGCCAGCTCTTGGGAATAGACCGTTAGTGGATGAAGTGCTCTTTGACGGGCGGCACGCTCGAGAACCTCGGGCCATCCGGCGAGTTTCCGTATAAGGTCAAGCTCTGGTTCTGTTTCAAGCAAGGAATATTTTACGTCCCCGTGAAGGCTAACCCCTTCGGCCTCGGCAAATCGCACGATGCTCGATATCCTCGCGTGCGCGTATTGCACGTAGTACACCGGGTTCTCGTTGGATTGTTCCTTCGCTAACGCTATATCGAAATCAAGCTGGCTATCGGTGCTTCTCATGAGGAAGAAGAAGCGTACCGCATCCTTGCCGACCTCTTCGAGTAGTTCATCCAGTGTGACCATCTCACCGGTTCGCTTCGACATCCTGACCGGCTCACCACCCCGCAAGAGATTGACGAGCTGCCCGATAATGATCTCAAGTCTCTCTGAGGGATAACCCAGCGCCTGTACGGCGGCCTTCATCCTTCCGATGTAACCATGATGATCGGCGCCCCAGATATTGATTATCTTGTCGAAGCCGCGCTCAAGCTTGTTCTTGTGGTAGGCGATATCTGCGGCAAAGTAGGTGGGCTCGCCGTTTGCGCGAATCAGCACGCGGTCTTTGTCCTCGCCGAATTCGGTCGCTTTGAACCAGACCGCGCCTTCTGAATCGTATACATAGCCGCGCTCTCTCAGCTCTTCGATGGTCTTTGAGACAGTCGAGAGTTCATGAAGTGCACGCTCGCTGAACCAGAAATCAAACACAACGCCCATATTGGCGAGGGTATGCTTAAGGTGATCGAGAACCTGCAGGTATGCTCGTTCTTTAAAGATGGCCTCTCTACCCTGCTCTGAAATGCTCATATACTTATCGTTATCCTCGGCGATGATCTCGCGCGCGATATCCTTAATGTATTCACCCTGGTAGCCGTCCTCCGGGAAGGGGACATCCTGGCCCAGGAGCTGGGCGTATCGTACTGCGACGGATTTCGCGAAGATGTTCATCTGGTTGCCTTGGTCGTTGATGTAGAATTCACGTTGCACGTCATAGCCGTTGGCGGAGAGCACGTTGGCCAGCGTATCGCCGACCGCAGCCCACCTGCCGTGCCCGACATGCATCGGCCCGACCGGGTTGGCGCTTACGAACTCGACCTGGACTTTTTGGCCTGAGCCGATAGTCGAATGGCCGTATTTCTCACCCTGCTCGCGAATCTGGGAGAGGACGTCGTAGAGCCACCGGTTGCTTAAGTAGAAGTTTATGAATCCGGGGCCCGCGATCTCTATCTTATCGAAATAAGTAACAGTATCGCCGAGGGAATCGACGACGATTTGCGCTACAGCACGCGGCGGCATCTTGACAATACCTGCCAACACCAGAGCGGCATTGGTCGCCCAATCGCCGTGTGCCTTTTCTTTTGGGTGCTCGAGCACTACGTGAGGGATTTCTTGCAATGGTAGTTTTCCCTCTGCCTTAGCTGTCTCTATTGCCTGTTGTACTAATTGCTCTAGCTTGTCTTTTATCATTTCAGATCTGGTTGCTCCTATTTATTTTAGTAAATATTGTTCACAAAGTATAAATTATACCAGTTTTTGTGGGGGAAGCTAAGCTTAGAGGATTTTTGGATGGAGGATAAAAAGGATTGGATGTGTGCCGCCCACATTAGGACGGACTATGCTCTATGGTGGGGGCGGGCGATGGCAGAAGGCAGCAAGAGTGTGCTAAGAACG
>NZ_JBTSLF010000112.1:0-8821 GCF_054640775.1 Candidatus Aquicultor sp.
GGCGGTTCAAGTCCGTCCCCGGCCACCAGTAATAAGCAGGTTAAACAGTAAAACCACCGAGTAGAAATCCGGTGGTTTTTGCGTTTCTTCTAACAAACTTCTAACAGGATTGCAGAATATAAGGGCCGAAGCTTATTCCCTATAAGTTGAGAGGAACCTTGCTAATGTATGAAGATTTCCTAGCAGGGATGCTAGCTGGGAGAAGAAGAGCTTTTGATCGGCTATTTCTATGGCATCACCACTTTCATAAGTTAGTTTACATTGCTTGACTTAATGTAAACTAAATGGCAATATAGTTTACATCTTAATGGTAAAAGGAAACTAACTTATGAAAATTGAAATCGGTAGATATCAGCAACAAAAAGACGACTTCTCCGCCTTTGTACCGGGAGCTTTTCCACCAGAAGGCATCTTTAACTATTCTCCAGATATTCTCATAAAAGCTGCTGAAGCAGATCGTCTGATCGGTAAACTTGATGGAATTACTCACACACTACCTGACGTCGATTTTTTCCTCTATATGTTTGTGGTAAAAGACGCCACTTCTTCCGCCCAGATTGAGGGAACAAAAGCAACAATAGTTGATGCTATTGAAATGGATGCAGGCATTGCTACGCAACAAACTGATGCAAACGACATTTTGTATTACATAAAAGCTCTTCATTATGGAACAGAGCGACTTAAGGGATTTCCACTTTCACTTCGGTTAATTCGCGAAACCCATTCACAACTTATTAAGGGAGCTAGAACTACCCATTTTGCTGATCCTGGTCAGTTTCGCCATTCCCAAAATTGGATCGGTGGCACCACACCGTCTAACGCCCTATTTGTGCCGCCTCCGGTGGATGAGATGAACCTTGCACTAAATGATTTCGAGAAATTTTTACACGCAAAATTACAGGCGCCACCGCTTTTACATATCGCTCTCACACACGCCCAATTTGAGACTATACACCCGTTTCTTGATGGAAATGGAAGAACAGGTAGGCTTTTGATCACTATGTTGCTATGCCATTGGAATTTGCTTGAGAGACCCGTGTTGTTTCTGTCTTCATATTTTAAAAAACACCAAAAAGTCTATTACAACAAATTGGATGGCTATCATGACGGTCAGGTTGAGAAATGGATTAATTTTTTCCTTGACGGAGTTATCGAAACCGCCAACGAGTCAATTAATATTTCAAAGCAAATAACTAAGCTTCGTGAAGACGATATGGCAAAAATACAATCCCTTGCCAAAAGAGAATCAGAAAGTGGAGTTTTAATATTGCGCGAGCTTTTTTCCAGTCCTATAATCGGTACTCGGAACATTATGGAATGGACTGGTTTTTCCCGTCCTGGAGCTCAAAAAGCTATTGACCGATTTGTAAGCCTTGAGATTCTACGTCCTAGAGATGAAAGAGGAAAATACGATCGTTCTTACGTTTATGATAAATACCTTAGTATATTCTTTTAACATAACACGGCTTCAATCACCAATACAGCAATCCCTTTAAACCAATTCTACCTAACATCCTTCTAACAAAAGCGATTATAAAAGAGTATAAACAAGCACACATATGTATAATTAGCTATTGCTACGCTAATATAATGGATAGAAACAGAGTATAATACAGTATATACTGCACCCTGCTCGCTACAGCTCCAGGCCGCCTTCTTTGTTTCTTAAGAGTTGCTCGTCGAAGATGAATTTGATGAGTTTTGCCCGGTCGGCGCGGTCGAGCTTGGTGAAGGTTATGCCTATCTGGTAACCACTTTTGTCGTTTGATTCGCTGACTCGAAGCGTTTTACCGTGCGCCTTGATTTTGTCGCCCTCGGGGAGGGTGATGTCGAGGCCGACTGGGAGATCTTCTTTTAGCTTGACCGGGTGGCCCCAGTGAATCGCTAGCGCCGCGCCGCCGCCACCTACGTCGATAACCGTTACATCCTCCACCGTTTCGCCGTAGATCCGGCATTGGATGCGCAGGTGCGGGTCGGATAAGCGATAATAGCCCCTGCGTTGGACCAACTGGTACTCTTTGTTCAGCAGGAACTTGTATTCACGGCCGTCACGCGATACCTCGGCGATTCGGGTTGCGATAACGTAGACACCGGCATCGTGGGGAACGGAGAGCTTGAGGTCGCTGGCAGCTTTATCCGGCGGATTGATGTCAAGGTCGAGAAGCTCGCAGAGAACTCGATTGTCCGCAAGGTGATGTTTGACGCCGAGGCGCCAAGTGACGCCTCGGCTGTCGGAAAGATTTATAACTTGTCCTGTGTTGAGTGCAATCTGAAAATTCTCCACAGAACGATTCTATAGTGAGTCACACCGTATTTCAACACCACTACCACAAATATAATAATCCCCTTGAGCCCTGTCCAAGAGGATTACAATGTTAGAGGAGAAACTTTGGCCTAAAGGTTACCTATAAAGACCGACAACAAATAATGCGATTAATAGCCGACATAGGTTGCGTTAACGCGCGGGTGCGGTTTTGCTTCAGGTTGTTCATCCGGATACCCTAAGCTCATGCCGTAGATTATCTCGCGGCCTTCAAGGCCGAGTTCTTCTTGTATCTGCTTTCCTATGTAAGGGGGCACCGTAATACCGCAGGCGCCAAGCCCCTCACGATGTGCGAGCAGCCAGACCTGCATGAACTCGGTTGTCGCGGTCAAAACTTGAAACGAATACTCCCAGCGCTGCTCCTCCGGTAGCTCTGGAATAGTTACAAACATCAGGGTTGGCGCATCACCAAGATTTCTGTAATACTCGAGCGCTTTTTTCTCGCTGTCCGGGTCCATCATCGCAAACAGGTCGCGAAGAATGACCGTGTTTTGTGTTAGAAGGTCTGCCAAACGGTCGCGCATCTCTCCCTTTACGATTACAAAATCCCAGCCCTTGAAGGCGGCGACAACCGGCGCCCACCTGGAATCCTCGAGTAAGCGCTCTATTACTTCCTTCGGCACTTCCTGTTTCTTAAATTTCCTGATCGCTCTTCTGGTTTTGATTCCTTCTAAAAGTTCCATTTACTGTTCCTCCTCGTTATCCTTGTTGAAGGCCGTGCTTTTCTATTAAATAATTAAGGATCAGCCAGCGCGTGTTTCTATCCGACAGACCCTCGGTAAACGCTTGTATATGTCTTTGCCATTGCTTGCCCGGATGGAACCGGTAGTAGATTGCCTCTCCATCGTCTTCATACTGGATGATTCCGCTGTCCGAGAGTTCGGAGAGGGCCTGCATTACCTCATCGACGCTTCGTCCGATGAAGCTGGCGATCTCTTCGCCGGATATGCGGTCGTTTGGGTTCTTCTGCAGGTATGCGATGAGATCCCACTTAACCAGTGAGTCTATAACACCGTCTAGAAGTACCTGGAGTTCTTGTGAGAATCCCACTATGCACCCCTTAGCTTTCTTTGCCTGCCATTGTTTGCATCCGCCCTCTTTTTTCGTGCTGTGACGGCCCGGTTTTTGCCGAGTGATTTAGCCCTGTAAAGGGCCCTATCAGCTTGCTCGATGATATCCAATGGCTCTGTGCCCTGGTTCGGATAGCTCGCGATTCCGATACTTACCGTCAGGGTATCATACCGGTTGCCCCCAGTGATCGGATAGGGCGCACTGCGGACATCTTGTATGATCCGTTCTGCGACAACGCTTGCTTCCTTGCTATTCGAATCGGGCAGGATAACCACGAATTCCTCGCCACCATAGCGGCACGGCACATCGGTCTCCCGGCAGCAATCAGAAATAACACCGGCGATTATCGAGAGCGCTTTGTCCCCGCTTAAGTGCCCGTGTTGGTCGTTATACGCCTTAAAGCTGTCTACGTCGATGATGAGGAGCGATAGCTCATCCGTGGTTCTCTGTGCCCGCTTTACCTCACCGGACATTCGCTCGTAGAAGTACCGCTGGTTGTAAAGACCTGTAAGGTGGTCGGTAAGGGAGGCTTCCCTCGCCTTGCGCATAAGCAAGGCATTATCGATCGCCAAGATAAACTGGCTAAAGGTTGTATTGAAGACATCCTTATCGGCTAAGAGGGCTTGTAGTTCGCTACTTTTGATAAACAGCAGATACAAGCCTTGCGTTCCTTTATGAGTCGCACCTATTGCGAGGCCCAGGTTTTTAAACTCTGCGCCCGCTGTTAGTGCCTCTTTATTGATCTTAAATAGGTTCTCGGAAAGACCGGTCTCATTGACGCCTATGTTGGAGATAACGATCGGGTCGATATGGTGCTCAGATTTTATAACCAGGGCGTGCTCGTCCATGCCGAAGATCCGGCCGATTGTTTCCTGGAAATAGAGGATGAGCTTATTGAGGTCGTTTATCGAGCCCAACACGCGGCTTGCGCTGACCAGTACGGTCACCTTGCTATCAAGCTCGTCGTTCAGTTGCTGGATCTTCTTCTGGTTTTCCGCGAGCCGGCGGAAACTGAGCCCGACAACCAGGGCGCCAAGCCATACTAGCCCTATTCGCAATACGATTGGGCTGTACAAGTAAGGGCCCCCTGAGGGTAGTTTCGTATAAATATAATCAAAAATGGAGATAAACGCCGCCGTCGCTACGCCGCCTTTTAGCCCAAGCTGCAGCGAGGAGAGCGCAATAAGGATGAAGTACGCGTACACCAGGTAAACCTCGAGGGTGCCGAGACTGGTGAGCATCTTGATAACAAAAAAAGCATCGGGAATTATTATCAGCAAGCACGACCAGGAGAACCGGCAGAATTCTTTTTTTGCGACCATTAATACAAGAGTGGTGGCCGCATATGCACCGAGCCAGGTAAGAAATTGCCGTGAAGGCTCGATCATACCGCTTGCTAGCGCTATGGCAAAAATCCCTACGATTGCAGCACGCAATCCAAGAAAGGTGAAATCGATCGCGAATCTGCTGCCTTGGAGCTTGCTATATATGCATTGCGCTTTCTCATTTATCCGCAATAAGCCGGTTAAGCGATTGATAATAAATCACCCCAATCACTCATGTCGGCATTATCCATTACCTTTATAAAGGCCTCAGCTAGCGCGGGGTCGAATTGAGTACCGGCACAGCGCTTTATCTCGTTAAGCGCCTCTTCTGCACCACAGCCTTTTCTGTACGGGCGGTCGCTGGTCATGGCGTCAAACGAATCGGCGATCGCGAGTATACGGGCGCCCAACGGGATGCTTTCGCCAACCAGCCCTTCGGCGTAGCCGCGCCCATCATAATGCTCGTGGTGATGGCGGATCATGGTGGCGATGTTTGCCAGGTTGGGAATGCTGCCCACGATCTGAGCCGAGATGCCAGGATGCGCCATAATTTGTTTGTATTCCTCATCCGTTAGCGACGAGGGCTTAAAAAGGATTTCCTCGCGTATACCGATTTTGCCGATGTCATGAAGCAGCGCGGCGACGTGTAATTCCTCGAGCTCATCGATTGAGAATCCCAGCTCTTGGCCGAGAAGAAGAGAATATCTCGCGACGTTTTCCGAGTGTCCTCTGGTATACGGGTCCTTTGCCTCGATGGCCTCGACAAACGCCTTAACGGTGTTTAAGTGAAGTTCGCGAAGCTCCTGATTGAGTGAAGCAAGCGTCTCCTGTGAGGAGCGTACTTTTCCGACCATGAGATTAAATGTATGGGCTAACTCCGATATCTCATCGTTTGAGGTAATGCTTAATATATACGAGTAGTTACCGTCTGAGATTGCCTCGATGGCATTACCAAACGCAGCAAGACGCTTGCGGACCCACCGTACGAGGATGAAGGCGACTGTTATGAACGCTAGGACGACCGCGATATCTAGTTCGATCATAAAAAGCTTTAATTGCTGTCGAACCGCATCGGCCTTGCGCATTGATCGGGAAGAGTCCTCTCGTGCCAGTTGCAATATTCTTAAAATCGATGTATTGAATTGCTTTAGCGATGAGTCAAACTTACCCTGCGCCAGTCGACGTGCAGGGCTTGCGGGTGCCGTTGCAAACAGCTGACGGGCCGAAGCCGATATCTTTGCGGCTTGTTTTGGCAGGCCGGCTATCGACTGGTGGCATGAAAAACAATCGCCTTTAAGTGGCGGTTCAACTGGTTTGGATTTCGCCAATTCTGAGAGATGGTTAAGCCCTAGCTGAACCCGGGCGGAATCGTGTTCTTTTATGCCTTCTTTAAGGACGCCTATATAGTGCTTAATTGATTGCGTCCGATCGACAAGCCGGTGGGCTCTGGCAACACGCTTGTTGTCATCGGCTTCCAGACGCAGTTTTTTTGTCTCAACGGCAGAGTTTTTTTCCTCGGTTTGGGCAAGCTTGCTGATCTGCTTGGAGTCCCGTTCAAGGGTCGCTATGTTTCGCTTCAGTAGGCGTTCGTACTCAAGGTTTTTACCGCCACCGGCCAGCCCGTTATTATCCGCTAGGGTAAGGTTGGCCCTTAGAGCCTTGACTTCTGAACCGATGCTTAGAAATGCTTTGTGGCATGATTTGCAGTCGCCATTGTGTAGTGGGATTACCTGCTTATCGATATCGGCCACGGCTTTTTTATACTCGGTCCAGAAATTTGTTTGTATAGCGGGATCGTTGTCTGCAAGGAACACGTATGCAGATTTCTCAAATTTGCTCAGGTGGGAATAGATGCCGTCGACATTTCTAAGGACGGAGAGCGCCCTTACCTGACCGGCCTCTACGGTGTCGGCGTCGTTGATAATCCGAAACCCGATTAAGCCGCTTATCACGACAAGGGAAGTTATTAAAGTTGCGAGAATAAATAGTTTCTTGTACATGATCCACGATTTATAGTTAAGAACCTTTTTATTATTTGTCCCAGGTATTTATATCGGCTAATGATGGGCGCAGTTGAATCGGCTTTTTAAGATACCAGCCATAGTCGATTTGCAGTAGGAACCAGTTTCTTAACTGCAGCGGATTTTCTCATACAGGTTGTTAGTTTCTGCAGATGGGATTATGCTATACTCTTTTGCCAGGGCAGCGACCAGTTCCTGATACAGGGACAAAGCCTGCAGCTTTTGCCCACTCTGCCATAGCAATTCCATTGTCTTTCTGCTTACCGGTTCATCGGCCGGTTCCAGAGCTAGATAACGATGGCAGGCTTGTATGGCTGGGGTTAGCTTACCCCGCTGGCGGTAAGATTCAACCTGCTTTAACAGGATTTGCAGATAGAGCTGGTGTAGTTGGGCACGCAAGTCGGTAGACCAATCATCATATATATTATCCGGCAAAAAATCTCCCCGGTATAGTTCGATAGCCTGTTCCAAAAGTTCTACAATAGCCGGATTATCAGTATCGGTGTCTTCCAGAGCGCTTCGGGCAATTGCAGTGAATAACTCGTAATCGGTATATATTTCTATTTCCGGGTTCAGGTAAATTATCCCACGATTGAGGATTACGCTTTCGCTTGCGCTATCATTCAGGCCAAGGGCTTTACGCACGTGGGTTAAAGCCATTCTCAGGCTGCCATCCCCTAACTTGGGGTCTGACTCAGGCCACAACTCTTCGATAACTTTTTCCTTAAGATGTTGCCGCCTGTCTGCAATCAGAAACTTATACAGGTTCTCTGCTTTTTTGGTCTTCCACTGGGATGGGGGAATTTCGACGCCGTTAACAAAAACGCGGAAATCACCCAGGCAGTTTATATGCACAACCGGTACCCCGGTTTCCTGCACTACATCTTGTAAAAGTTCGGCGATACAGTTTCGCACACTTTCGTCCGGGTATACCAACAGGCTGCCGGCCTCTTCACGCGTACGTTGTGGAAACCAGCGCCGGAGGATACGTGCCGCCCATGCTGGATGGATGTTCTTAAGCAGCGCCCGCCGACAAAGGCTATAAACGGTTTCGGCATGCCAATCCCAAAAATACTCCCATTTTTCTGCTTCGGCAGCGTCCAGAGCTTTACGCAGGTATCCATCTGCTGCACCGTCATCACCCTGCAAGAGAGACAGCCGGGCCAGGAACAACTGGGTGCCGGCCAGGACCTGCCTGGAACCCTTTCGTTTGCATCTCAGGCTAACTTCCTCAAATCGCTGCCGGGCCAGTTCGAGCTGACCGGCTTCCATGGCGATAATTCCTGCCACCGATAGGGCGTAATCGTCCAAGCCCTGTCCACCTGGAAGAGCTTTAAGCTTGTCCAGCGCATACTGTGCCTCCGGGAGCAGGTCCCCGGCGTTTTCTCCTGCGTTTATGCGCAATAAAATCAGATCTAGGTCTATGAGATAGGCGTAAAAAATATTGTTAGTCTGAATAAAGGCGTTGCGGGAAAGTTCAAATCCTTTTCGTGCTTCATCCAGGCGTCCTTCCCATATGTGCAGCAGGGCCAGGCGGCGGTGAGCAATCCCTAATTGGTGCGGTACATTGTATTTTTGTCCCAGGCGCAGCAATTCATCACAAATTTCCACCAATTTCTCAAGGTCTCCGTCAAGCACACAGATAACCGTATAAATGGCATAAGCCGTGCCGGTCCAGCGCTCATTTTCCTGCACATAGGGGTCGGCGAGAGCTTTTTCGATCAACATCCTGGCAGAAGTTAGATTGCCCAGCCGGTACTGTATAATGCAGGAAAAAATTAAATGGGCCATTCGCGACTCGGAATCCAGTTTAGTTTTGTCGGCCAGCCAGCTTAACCAGACACCCTGCCGTAAATTGTCCCCCCAGGCTGCCCGCCCCAATGCCGCAACCAGCACTACCCCACGGGACCAGGAGTCCTTCAAAAGCGAGGCGGCCACCGGGATTCGGTCGGCTGTTTCTCTCACTTTTTTTAAATCGTTGGCAAAAGTATAAACGCTAATCATGGCCAGCAGTGAGCGGATCTGGCATTTTATATCCCCTTTTTCTCCCGCGAAATCAGCCGCACAGGATAAAGTGTCCA
>NZ_JBTSLF010000113.1:0-8707 GCF_054640775.1 Candidatus Aquicultor sp.
GTTATGCGCAAACTTAGGCACCGGATAGCCCAGCGCTTTGATCAGGGGAACGTGCTTGGCGGTGTTCGTGATATGGTCCTCTCCCCGAATCACGTGGGTAACCTTCATCTCGCCGTCATCGACCACAACGGCCAGGTGAAACGATGGTGTACCGTCGGAGCGCAGGATAATAAAGTCGCCGATGACATCGCTCGAAAACTCTATTTCTCCCCGTACCACGTCATGGACGGTTATCTTCTCATCCGGAACGCGAAAGCGGATGGCGGGCTTTTTGCCCTGGGTGGCGCACTCGGATTCCTGTTCGGCGGTCAGGCTACGGCAAGTGCCCTCGTATTTAGGCATTAATCCCCCGGCGAGCCGTACTTTCCTTCGCTCTTCCAGTTCCTCGGGGGTGCAATAACAGCGGTACGCCTGGCCCGAGTGAAGCAACTCATCTACCTTATGCTGATACAGCCCCAGCCTCTCGCTTTGCCGGTAAGGACCATAGGGGCCTCCGGCATCCGGTCCTTCGTCCCAGTTCAACCCCATCCACGCAAGGTCCTCAAGAATCGAACCCTCAAACTCAATGGTCGAGCGGCTTCTATCCGTATCTTCAATCCTAACGATGAAAGAACCCTGCTTTTTTCTGGCGTACAGCCAATTCAAAAGCGCCGTGCGCGCGGTACCTATATGCAGGTGCCCGGTCGGACTCGGCGCAAACCTAACCCGTATCTCACTCATTTTGTTTGGTATCCCTCACTCCAAGATCTCTTCCACCAATACAACCGCCTGCGCGGCCACGCCTTCGCCCCGCCCCGTGTAGCCGAGACCTTCTGTCGTGGTGGCTTTAATGCTGATTTGCGACACATCCAGCCCCGTAACCTCGGCAAGAGCCTCCCGCATGTGCTGCCTATGCGAGGCGAGCTTCGGCATTTCGAGGATGGCTATCGCATCGATATTCGCTAATTTATATCCCCGGTTTTGCAATATGGCAACAGCGTCTTTGAGAAGTTTAAGGCTGGATATACCTTTGAACTGCAGGTCGGTATCGGGAAAGTAATGCCCGAGGTCACCGGCGGCCACAGCACCGAGCATCGCGTCGATGATCGCATGCGTCAGCACGTCGGCGTCGGAAAACCCTTCCAGCCCCATCTCGAACGGGATGGTGACCCCGCCGAGAACCAGCGGGCGCCCCTCTATAAACCTGTGCACATCAAATCCGATTCCAATCCTCATCCAACCCTCACCGCTTTACCCAGCTCCCATAAACCACGTTTTTGACCTTCATCAATTCGTAATTCACCCGCGCTCTAGACCCGTATCATTCGACATTCGACATTCGTAATTCGAAATTCCCCAGGCCTGTTCACTATTTCACCGGCTTTCTACTATCACCCCAGCTAATACCAGGTCAACCGGGGTAGTGATTTTTATATTCTCCTCTAAGCCCATAATTACCTTTATTTTGCTTCCATACCTTTCCATTAGCATGGAATCGTCAGTCCCATAAAAATCCTCTGCTCTGGCGTTTTCATGGGCGCGCAAAAGCGGCTCAAAAAGAAACGCCTGTGGGGTTTGGACCTGCCATGTCTTCGAGCGATTAGGGGTCTCGACTACGAAGCCGCCACCAACGAGCTTGATCGTGTCTTTTGCCGGGATACCGACAACCACGCCGTCGCACTCCACCAAGTTCGTTATTACATCGTCGATAAGGCGCGGTGTGACAAGCGGTCTCGCGCCGTCATGAACTACCGCGATTTTTACCCTTTCGAATTCACGTGCGGCTTTAAGGCCGTTATAGACCGAGTCCTGGCGCTCGGAACCGCCGATGACCACCCGGTTCGTTCCGTTCATTCCGTTCGCTTTTGCAATAGAATATGTATCGATAAGGGAGAGACACCTATCGAAGTTTTCTTCCGCAGTAATAACGATAATCGTGTCGATCGATGAAGCCTGCTGGAAAGCGGCAAGCGTATGTGCAAGCACCGGTTTTCCCGCGAGCGGTAAGAATTGCTTGCCGCCCTCCGCTCCCATACGCGTGCCCTTTCCCGCAGCGACTATCAAGGCCAGATTCATTCCGGTCGTATCACCTGCTTCTATCTCCATCCTTCATCCGGCCGAATATCATGCGACCAGCCGGCGTCTGCAAAACGCTGGTCACCATTATTTCTACTTCTTCCCCGACGTGGATTTTCCCACCATCGACGACGACCATAGTGCCGTCATCGAGATACCCCACGCCCTGGCCGGCCTCTTTGCCCTCGCGAATGAGACCGACAAACATCTCCTCACCCGGAAGGACAACCGGCTTAAGCGAGTTTGCAAGCTCGTTCAGATTCAACACCTGCACGCCTTGCAACTCGGCTATTTTGTTAAGATTATAATCGTTAGTCAATATCGGAGACTTCGTCTCACTGCCCAGCCTTACCAGCTTGGCATCGACATCTCCCAGGTCAGGATAGTCGCGCTCGAGAATCTCCAAACGTAACCTCGGCTCGTTCTGGAGGCTTTTTAGAATATCCAGCCCCCTTCTTCCCCTGTTGCGCTTTAGCGAGTCTTCCGAATCCGCAACCATCTGCAGCTCCCTGAGAACGAATCTCGGCAATGTAAGCGAGCCTTCGATAAAACCGGTCTTCGCGACATCGGCGATACGCCCGTCAATAATAACGCTGGTATCCAGAAGCTTCGACGTTCCCAAGTCAAGACGAGCTTTTTCTGTGGTGTGAGCTTTAGGAATAGGTAATGATCGTATGAATAATTGCAGGTCTTCCTTTCTCTTAAGAGATAGGCGAATACCAAGATAGCCAAGCACAACGAAAGCGAATATCGCTATCGAGAATTGCAGGAAAGGAATTTGAATGAGGCCGAAAGGCCATGAAACCAACAAGGCCAAAGCCAGCCCCGCAAGCAGGCCGACAAAGGCAAGGACAAGATCGGCTGCCGGTAGTTTTTGCGCCTTGTTCTCTAGCCAGGTTAGCGATTTCATTAACCGGCGACCAATAACGCCACCTAACACATACCCGATGCCAACTCCAAGGATAATATATAGGATAAGTGCAAATATCTTATACTGGGCGAGCGGGCTCGGCATGGGGGCGGCTTTCGCCAATTCATAGGCTCCAATTGCGCCGGTTACAATGAACACGATGCGTATCAACTGTAACACTACTAACACCCCTATACTTTATTTCGATGTGCGTATCTTACAACGTCACCTCCTCCCCAGCACTCTTCTACTGTACCGACTAGCATTTTTTAGAATAGCATAGAAATAACATTATTAGCTACGAGCAGATATAACCGATATATCGCTTTTACCTCATTAAACCAGCGGCCGTCTGCCCGGTTACCAGCCTTCCCACTATTTGTTCCCTTGCCTTACAACCGCTAATCAAGCCATAAAAGAATTGAACGGTAACACTGCTAACGTTATACTGCTATGTGATATTGTTCATTAATAGTACCAGCCCTAATTCAACTTGACAAACGCAAGAATTATTTACTACCATAAATTAAGCCGGAACCGTCGCAAGGGGTGAATATGCGAGACAAGAACTGCCAGCAATTTCAAAATTCTGTGTCGGAGTATCTTGTCCGTCACCGTAGCGTTCTGGATGTGATGTCAAAGCTCCAGGAGGCAAGCGCCCATGTAAACCGCGCTATCGTAAAATCGGTTACGACATGCGGCTGCCTTAAGATAGAAGCCTCAAAGCCATCGATTCCCCACAACGCAACGCTCTCTGAGCTTGCCAATTTCATGCAAACCCACCTTGAGGGATCCCTGTGCCCCAATTGCTCCGAAGTCCTGGAAAATGAACTGGGAAATGCACTGTTCTACATGGCCGGCGTATGCGCCCTTCTAGGATTGGACATGGATAGAATAATGTGCAAAGAAAACAACCGCCTTGAAATGCTCGGCATGTACAACCTCATGTAGGTAAAAAAATTTAGATGTAGCGCTCGAGGATATTGTATTCTTTCAGTCTCTGAAGCCCGTCTTTAATCGCCTTCGCTCTCGCGATACCGATGTTATCGACCGAATTAAGTTCATCGGTACTGGCGCCCATAATTGCTTGCAGGTTGTGGAACCTGCCCACGATTTTATCGATGATATTTAACGGAAGCCTCGGGATTTCGCTCAGCAAACGGTATCCCCTAGGATGAACCGGCTGCTCAAGCAAATCAACGACCTCTTCATATCCCAGTATTTGAGCGATCTTACTAAGATCCAACAGCGCTTCGGGAGTGAGATCGGCAAGCTTGTCTTTGATCTCGTCTACCTTGTCCGGCTCAAGCGCATAGTCCTTGATAATCGTCGTCGATTTCTCCTCGGTGTTTCCGGACAGTTCGTCGAGCTGCATCCGGATCAGGCGACCCTCGGTCCCCATCTCGCTGATGTAGCGATCGACCTCACGCGACACACGCCCAAACATCTCGGAGCGCTGCAGCACGGTCACCACATCGAGAAGCGTCACCAGGTCTTCAAACTCAAGCGCGCTTAGGTTCGCCAGAACCTCATCGAGACGGACCTTATATTTCTCAAGCGTCTGCAACGCCTGGTTGGCTTTCGCAAGAAGAATCCTGATATCCTGTAAGGCGTATTTTATCCCATCGAGGTAGAGCGAAATAATATCTCGCCGCTGCGAAATCGAGATGACGAGGGCTTTTGTCTGCCTGGCCACACGCTCGGCGGTACGATGGCGCATTCCCGTTTCGCTGGTCGGAAGGGTCGGGTCGGGGACGAGGTGTACGTTCGCCCGCAAAATGTGACTGAGACCATGATCCATTATTATCGCGCCGTCCATCTTCGCAAGCTCAAAAAGGCGCTGTGCAGAAAACTCGACAAAGAGTTCAAAACCACCGTTGCAGAGCGGCTCCACTTCCTCAACATCACCGATGATGATAAGGGCACCGGAGCGTGCGCTTAAGATGTGCTCCAGGCCTTCCCGAAGTTCGGTGCCCGGAGCGACCTTTTCAAGCGCTCTTACCAGCTCTCTCTCTGCTCGACGATCAAACAGCATGTATGCTCCCAAAGTTAATGCCTTGCCTTAGTCCGGTATTCCCGGTGTATTACAGTGCGTTTGGACGTATATCCAAACGCAAACTTGCCTATAAGCTACTATTCTTACACTAGTTGATTATGATAACCAATTTTTAATATTAAATCCATCGGCGGGAACCGCTCGCTTTTTAACGCCTAATTCAGCGGTTTAAGCTACCTTTAGCTAAATTTAGCTAACTAATATAGTCCAGCGCTTGACCCAGGTTCTTTGCCCTTAACAAATCCAGCTTCAACGAGCCGGGGTTTCTCAGCTCTTGATCAGGAATAATCGCCCTTTTGAAACCAAGCTTTGCAGCTTCCTTGATGCGCTGCTCGAGCTGGTTCACAAACCGTACCTCGCCGGCCAGACCCACTTCACCGATCGCCAGTACATCCGGCGACACCACGATATCTTTATGCGCCGAAGCCACGGCTAAAGCAATCCCTAAGTCCGCTGCCGGCTCGTTTACCTTCACGCCGCCGACCACATTGACGTAAATATCCTCCTGGCCTAAACGCACGCCAAACCTGCGGTCAAGCACCGCCACCATAAGGTTGAGCCTGTTGTAATCAAGCCCGGTCGCCAAACGCCGGGGCATAGACAGGTGCGAATCCGTTACCAGGGACTGTAGCTCGACAAGAAGCGGCCTTGTGCCCTCCATCGTAGCGATAACTATCGAGCCGGATGAGTTTTCCGGACGCTGGCTTAAAAAGAGCGCCGAAGGGTTCGTAACCTCTATCAAGCCCGCATCGGTCATCTCGAAAATACCGATCTCGTTGGTCGAGCCGTAGCGGTTCTTAACGGCCCGGATAATCCTGAACGATTGGTAATTATCACCCTCGAAGTAGAGGACGCTATCCACCATATGCTCGAGTACCCTCGGACCCGCAATCGAGCCCTCCTTGGTCACGTGACCCACGATAAACGTCGGTAAATGGATGCTTTTTGCGATCCGCATAAGGTAATGCGTGCATTCGCGCACCTGACTCACGCTCCCCGGGGCGGACGGGATGTCCGGGTGAAACATCGTTTGTATCGAGTCGATGATCATCAGCTGCGGCTCAAGCGTTCGCACCTGATGATCGATCATAGTCACGTCGACTTCGGAGAGAAGCAGCAAATCCGGTGAGAGCGCTCCGAGACGGCTCGCCCTTAACGATATCTGCCGTACCGATTCCTCGCCGGAGACGATCAGCACCCGTCCGATTCTTCCCGCGAGTTGATTTGCCATCTGGAGGAGCAGCGTTGATTTGCCAATCCCCGGCTCCCCTCCGACCAACACCAGAGACCCCGGCACAACACCGCCGCCTAAGACCCGATCAAGCTCCGGCAGACCGGTCGCGATCCTGATTTCTTTCCCAATAGCGATCTCCGTTATCGGCTGGGCTTGTTCAGATGGAGTTAATTTTCTTGAAGAAAACGAGATGTCAGGCTCTAGGGGTTCCTCGACCATGGTATTCCACCCACCACAATCGGGGCACCGCCCCAACCATTTAGGAGCGGTGCACCCACAAGCCTGACATCTGACTATGTATTTGGTTTTGCTCATTCACGCCCACCGGCTGCGCCGATTTGCGCCGGCTCCAGTTTGGTGAAGTCGATTTTACCGTCTTTACCGGTAACTAGTATCTTTATGCCAGCCTTATAGAAGCCGGAGAGCAAGCCTTCGGAGAGCGGATCCTCAACGAAGCGCTGTATCGCGCGACGCAGAGGCCGTGCCCCCATCGACGGCTCGTAGCCCTCTTTCACCAGGATATCTTTTGCTTCCTCATCGAGTTCGACTTCGATGGCCTGTTCTTTAAGCTGGTCGACAACTCGCTTAAACAAGAGATCGACGATCTGTTTGATGTCGTCTTTGGTCAACTCATGGAAGACGATGACATCGTCCACACGGTTCAAGAACTCGGGACGGAACGTCTTCTTGATTTCGCCCATGACCTTATTCTTCATATCGGCGTATGCGATGCCCTCCTGGGTCTTACCGAACCCGAGCGGCGTTCCCTTCTGGATGTAGCGGGCACCGAGGTTCGACGTCATAACCAGGATAGTATTCTTAAAGTCGACGGTACGACCCTGGGCATCCGTCAAACGACCGTCCTCAAGTATCTGCAGCAGGATGTTAAATACATCCGGATGCGCTTTCTCTATCTCGTCGAGCAAGATAACCGAGTACGGACGCCTCCGAACCTGCTCTGTCAACTGGCCGCCCTCATCGTAACCCACATACCCCGGAGGTGAGCCCACCATACGCGAAACGGTGTGCTTCTCCATGTACTCCGACATATCGAGCTGGATAAGCGCGCTTTCGTCGCCGAAGAGAAACTCGGCGAGCGCCTTTGCAAGCTCGGTTTTACCCACGCCAGATGGCCCCAGGAAGATGAACGAGCCCGATGGACGCTTCGGGTCTTTAAGACCGGCTCTCGTCCGTCTAATCGCCTTTGAGATGGCTTTAATGGCTTCATCTTGGCTGATGATCCTCTTATGAAGTTCATCTTCCATCCGAAGAAGCTTCGCTGTCTCTTCCTCTGTCAGCCTGAAGACCGGGATTCCCGTCCAGGTTGATACGACATCCGCTATTTGATCCTCGGTAACCGTTGCTACCGGCATATGAGCGAGCGCCTCCCAGGTCGAATCCTGGCCGCTCAATTCTATCTCAATGCCTCGCTCTTTATCCCGAATTACCGCTGCTTTTTCAAAATCCTGAACCGCGATCGCCGCCTGTTTCTCGCGTCGCAGAGTACGTAAATCTTCTTCAACCGTCATCGTTTCCGGCGGGATGACCATCCTCTGCATGCGTACCTTAGAAGCGGCTTCGTCCACAAGATCGATAGCTTTATCCGGAAGGAATCGATCCGATATATAGCGGTCGGCCAGCTGCGCTGCAGCGATCAACGCATCATCGGTGATGGTTACTTTGTGGTGCTCCTCATAGCGTTCACGTAAACCCTTCAAGATGTCTACGGTCTCCTGAACCGAAGGCTCACCGACCTTGATCGGCTGGAACCTTCTTTCCAGAGCAGCGTCTTTCTCCACGTGCTTGCGGTATTCATCGAGCGTTGTCGCACCTATCGTCTGCAACTCGCCCCTTGCAAGCGCGGGTTTTAGTATACTTGCAGCATCGATTGCACCCTCGGCGGCACCTGCGCCGACCAGGTTATGCATTTCATCCACGAACAGGATAATATCGCCCCGCTCGCGTATCTCTTTCATAACCTTCTTCAAGCGCTCCTCAAACTCGCCGCGGTACTTCGACCCGGCGACCAGTGCACCTAAATCAAGGGTGTAAATCTCCTTATTCTTAAGGATATCCGGCACTTCGTTGTTGGCTATCCTCTGGGCAAGCCCCTCAACAACTGCGGTTTTGCCGACGCCCGGCTCGCCGATGAGGACGGGATTGTTCTTCGTCCTACGGCTCAATATCTGCATGACCCGCTCGATCTCTTTCTCGCGCCCGATAACCGGGTCGAGCTTCTTCTCGTGAGCAAGCCGGGTGAGATTGCGACCGAACTCATCGAGCAGTGAACCGCTGCCGTACGTTCTACCATAGCTACTGGGCTCACTGCCGGACTTACCATAATAACCGCTCAAGAGCTGTATGACCTGGTTTCTCACGCGATCGAGATCGGCGCCCAGGTTGTACAACACTCGTGCAGCCACTCCCTCGCCTTCTCGAATGAGGCCTAAAA
>NZ_JBTSLF010000114.1:0-8691 GCF_054640775.1 Candidatus Aquicultor sp.
TAAGACAAAAGGAGAATTACGCATTGAAAGATTTACCATCTAACATGAGCGGAAAAGCGGTTTCTGAAGAAACCTATGTGACACCCGATGTCGACTTCCTTGGCGAAGACGACGATTTTGAAGAACTGCAGATAAAGAATGTAGCAGCAGTATGGTGGGAAGACATCACCGCGTACTCCCGTGTCGAAATACCGGACGATTTCGAAATATTCAGGCTCTCCAAAATTACCGTGGGCTTGGTTTGGAAAGAGACCGAGGACTATGTCGTGCTAGTTCAGGATTATGACCTCACCAACAGGGGTCGTGGATATCGCCACAATGATTTTCACATTATTCCACGCGGAACGATAAAAAGGTTGGAAGTGTTAGGGGAAGTGCGCTTCTAGTCGCTTACGATTCTTCTTTAAAATCCTCTGGCCTTACGTTTTCTAGAAACTCGCGGAAGCGGGCAACCTCTTCCTCTTCGCCGTCTTCGCTCGTTATCGCGGCCTGATCTAAAACGCCTTCGTCGGCAAAGATCGGAGCGTTGGATCGCACCGCAAGCGCTATTGCATCACTCGGCCTGGCGTCGATTTGCAGTTGGTTTGAATTGGCCGACATGTGTATCTGTGCGTAAAACGTCCCCTCTTTTAGATCGTTGATCACGATGCGGGTTATTTGGGCGCTGAGCGTATCGATAATGGTCTTAAGCAGGTCATGGGTGAGCGGGCGCGACGGGTGTATCCCCTGGACCTCCATAAGGATAGCGGTTGCTTCGAATTGTCCTATCCAGATTGGGAGATAGCGATTTGATTTGAGGTCTTTTAATATAATGACCGGCTGGTTTGTCAACATATCAAGGTTGACGCCGTGAACTTCCATTTCAAACAAGGTATCACCGCCAAAATCGTGCGTTATAACTATATCTCACAATAACAAAGTTTTAACCCATTAATCAACCCTGAGGGGTTCCCCTGCCCTCAAGAGCAGCCGAGACGGCGGCCTTGATATTTTCTTGTCAGACAGGTAAAATATGTAGCTGGCTCTGGAAATGGCGGTGTCCATACGCTACAATGTATGATGTTTGCGGGCCTATAGCTCAGTTGGTTAGAGCGCACCCCTGATAAGGGTGAGGTGGCTGGTTCGACTCCAGCTAGGCCCACCGAATCCCGGATAGGAATATTCGGGATTTTGTTTTTTGTTGCTCGTGTTTATCCGGCAGCCCGTTTATTGTCTACAGGGCTCTCATCATTCTCATCAAAGAGCACCGCCAGCTCATCATCGGTGAGGTCGACGGCATACTCGCGTTGCTGCTTGTTTTGGACCATGGTAATGAAGTGGGCCGCCAGTGTCGGATCAAACTGGGTTCCCTTGTTTTGCTCAATATCTGCAAGAGCCTTTTCGACGGGCATTCCTCTACGGTAAGGCCTATCGCTGGTCATAGCGTCGAATGCATCGGCCAGTGCGGCGATGCGGGCCAGAAGCGGGATATTCTCCCCACCAAGCCCGAGCGGATAGCCTCTTCCATCAAAGCGTTCATGGTGGTATATAACGATATCCGAAACATTAATTAACGCATCGATCGGTTGGGTTATCTCAAGCCCTTTGTACGGATGCTCTTTAATGGTGGCAAATTCTTCATCCGTTAGTGACGCTGGCTTCTTAAGAATCGCGCCCGGTATACCAATCTTTCCGATATCGTGAAGAAGCCCACCTATATATGCTCTTTCGATATCGGTCTTGTTCAGCCCTAAATGTGAGGCTAAGTCTGCGGAGAGCTGCGCGACATTGCCCGAATGCCCACGAGTATATGGGTCTTTTGCCTCGATTGCTTTAGAGAGAGCCAGGGTGATCTTAAAATAGCCCGTTTGTAGATCCTCATAGAGTTTTGCGTTGCTTATCGCAACGGAGAGCCATGCTGCAACGTTGGTGATGAACTGCTGTTCATCGAGCTTAGTGTCGACGTGGTTTCTGCGGGCCAGCACTATGACGCCTATCGCCTTCTGTTGATTAACCAGCTGTGTAGCAAAGGCATTCTTAACGCCGGCGGCTTCCAGCGTATCACATAGTTGCAAAACACCGCGGTATTCGGGATCGCAAATATCTATGAGCTGATCTTCGGACGAAGCAAGGACAAAGAACAGTTCTTTAGCCGGAAGAACCGACAGGTCTATATCCACCCGCTTAAGCGTTCCCTCTGACCATAAAAGCTCTAAATAATCCTTGTTCTTGCCCACCGTGTAAAGCGCCGCCCAATCAAATTGTGATATTTCCAGAATCTCATTGAGCGCCAGCTTTGAGACTTGTTTCAGGTCAAGGGCATTGGTCGCCTTTGTGCCGATATTTTGGAGAGCAATTAATTTTCTCTCCCTGTTTTTAAGGTCGTTTTTCTCAATAACCTGCATGATTAAGAGTAAATTTGCAATCAGCAACATCGGGATGATTGTACTTGGATAGCTTCCCAGGAGATGAAAAACGGGCAGATCAGTAAACGAGTGCGCCAGTGCAATTGCATTAGTGATAGCAAAAGAAAAAAGAGCAAGCGAAAAGATAAAGCGAAGCCTATTTTTATCAGGATTGCTACGACGAAAGAGCGCAAAATATGTGCCGACTGCGCAAGCACATATATTTACTATGCGGATAGCTATTTCAAACATTGCCACCACCCTTTAAGCGGTCACTTCGAACCACTAAAACAATGGCCATAATGCTTACTAACTCAGGGAGCCCGGCTAAGCTATGCAGGAGCGGCATATTGAAGATAGAGAGCACGTAAAGAAGGCTTGCAATGAAAAACGCCGATAAACACACCAGGTAATACATATAAAAACGGTATGATTTAAGGTTGGTCCGGTTGAAGAACAAGAAAATAAGCGCCGCTGCTGAAATAAGTAGTGGAAATATATGACCATATTCATAGATGTTAGATTCCATCGCCGTGTGCATTCTTGCCACCCATACAGTTACTGCCCTGGATATTATTCAGCTTATCGACAGCTGGCACTACGTTCTTGAATGAAGCATGGGATGGACAAGAGCGCTTTTTGATGGAGAATAGGAAATAGATAATAATAGAAAGAGCGCTACGATAACGATCGAAGGGACGATATTGGCAGACGGATATATCGATACGCACAACCACATATTGCCCGGGCTCGATGATGGGCCGGCTACACTTTCAGGGGCCGTCGAGATGGCCCGGGTTGCGCTTAAGAACGGGATTACCAAGATCATCGCGACGCCGCACCATAATAATTATCATCGACCGGCACGAAGTGAGATACTGGCGGCCGTTGAGCTTTTGCGTGCCGAGCTGAGGAAAGACGGCGTACCGGTAGAGGTGTATCCGGGCAACGAGCTAAGGATAAGCCCGGATTTGCCGCGCGAGTTGAGAGAGGGCGAGGTGCTCTCGCTTGCAGAAAGTAGCCACATCCTCTTTGAGTTCCCGTTTGAGGGCATTCCACCCTTCGCCGAGGACATCCTATTCAGGATGCGCATTGACGGCTGGAGCCCCATCCTGGCGCACCCAGAGAGGATTTACGATATCCAGAGAAAACCGGACCGTTTGAAGCGGTTTATCGACATGGGTTGCACCATCCAGGTGAACGCAAACAGCTTGACCGGAGAGCTGGATGAAGCCTGCCGTGATACGGCGATCGAGCTTTTGAAGCGGGGGCAGGTCGATATATTAGCAACGGATTCCCATGCGCCCGACCGGCGTGCCCCCGATTTTACCGGGGCGCTTGAGGTTGCAGCAAGATACGTCGGCCTCAAGCGGGCTCAGCAGTTTATCCGCGATAACCCGGCAAAGATTTTTGACGATAAAAAGAGGCCCCTTTAAGCCGGGCCTCTTTTTACTGTACGCATCAAAAGAGCAAACGTGCTCTTGTTGTCCCTTACGGTAATCCCCTGAGGAGCAAATCATCGTTATAGGGATTGCTTGCGGTGTCGGTATGTGTTGTCATGCTGCTTGCGTTCCAGATCGCCGGATTGTGGCAATCCAAGCAAACACTGTCGATGTCATGGACCGCGTAAGTGTTGGCCCCGTCGTGTCGAGAGCCGCCCACTGCGACCGGTTGTCCATTGAAATCAAGGCCGAAGAGGTCGTCTTTGAGCATCTTGAATCCCAAGGTTCTGTGCGGCCAGCTGAAACCGTCATCGGCGCACGCGGAGCCGACCCCGGTCGCGTTTTCCTGTCCGGCCGCCATCCGCTGTCCGGCCGCGACAAATCCTGATGCCGTTCTCCAGGCATTCGACCAATCGACCGTACGCGATTTTTTATAGAACTTATAGGTCGGACTTTCGACCACCATGTTGTTTTCTCCGGTACTCGTCAAAAATACGGAGTACGTGGAAAGCCCGAGGGCATCGTTCGCTGCGGTTGCGCTATCTGCGGTGTAGATAGGCGGGCTTATCGTGTAATTTGCGAGCGGCTCCTGGTGGCATGTCCTGCACCCGCTTGAGCCCCTATGACAGTTACGGCAGTTTGGCCCAAAGTCCTCTCCATCCTCCGGATTAAACCGAAGCTGGCGTTTGCATTGTTGCCGCGATTGCTCGTCGTGGCCGTACGCCAGGTCGTAGCTGTTCTTCCAATCAGGGGCTACGCTGTTGTTCTCGGCCGCGCGCAGCGCACGGTCCTCACTGAACACCGGTGCCTCTGTCGTATGCAGGCTCGAGTTGCCGTCATGGCAATCGGTACAGAACTCGGAGACGCTCCACATGTTATCGGTGGTGTTGCGTGTGTAAAAGCCCGAACCTGGGGACGAGGCGTCGTTGGCGCCACCGATTGGAACGTTCCAGTCGATAGGAAGCTTGTTGATGGGGTATGCCGTGTCTGCGCTGAATTGGTGGAGCTGCCCCGAGGTAATCGTAGCCTCCCCGTTGATTATTGCAGAGAAGGCGAAGATGCCATCGCTGATCTCCTGGCCCTCCGTCACGCTTGTGGAAACCACCGAGCCTTGGTTGACGTCGTAGTAGCTGATGTTGCTCTCTGCCGATGAGGCAAGCTCGTGATCCGGGTCTTTTATTAAGAGCCAACTACCCGAGAGGTATACAGGGTCGTTGCCCAGGTGTGTCGTATCGTTTGGCAGTATATCGTGCCCCGGGTTGGAGATGCCGTAGGTTTTCCCACCAGATGCTGTGCCGACGGGCTGTCCACTGTTGTTGTAGCCCAATATCCGCTGTGGATTGGCGTGCGGGCTGTGGCAGTCGAAGCACGAGAATCCACCAAACCAGTAATTAGGCGTGAAGGCCGGATAGGTGTCATCCGGTGCTTTCCACTTGCCCGAGCTAATACCAAAGCCCATGGTGTGACCGGTATTATACTCCGTGGTAAACGCATCGTCGTTATCCATCTCGATATTAAAGCCAGAGCCGGCCCCGGTGCCGTGGCACCAGTCACATGCCTCAAACCTCGTATCAGAGCGCAACAACTTGAACTTACCGGCTGCACGGTGGACCGCATGGCACTCACGGCACTTATGTGAAGTGGTTAAATAACCGCCGTGGGGCCCCGCGGTATAGAGACCGGTGCTGGTCATAGTCCCGTCATCGGTATAGTCCTGTGAATCGTTGTAGTTAAAGCCGTCGATACCGAGAGTATACGGGCTGTTCCAGGTGCCGTAGATGTGGACGCTTGTACTCAATCCCGTTGACCCGGTATAACCGCCAGAGGATACGTTTTCACCCTGCTCTTTGTAGTTCCAGTCCTTGGCTTCATACCCGTTTCTGGGCTGGCTGAGGTCGTATGGCGTGGGAGCGATGTCGCCCACGGCATAAGCTATGCCGCAGAACGAAAGGAGCGCCGTCAAGAAGAGTAGAAAAACTACTATCTTTTTTATGTGTATCACCCCCTCCCTACGCTCGTTTTCAGCGCTTGAGATTCCCGCATACATTGGTGGATAAACCTTATGGCGACAAAACAATTTTGCGGACATATCATGGTTCAAGGGATCGTTCAGGATCAGAGCAGGTCGTAAGCGATTAGGGGGGACGGCTTAACAATCTCATTGTTTCTCTTTTGCTTAAGACGCCCATCTCTTTATGTGAGCACAAGAGGATACATAGCTGTACTAGTGTGGGATAAATAGGGTCACGTGCTTCCAGCAGGTAGCCGGAAGAGCGCATGATGAGTGGCTTAAAAAGAGGATAGGGGGATAAACACAGGCGGAAGTACCGGTTTGATTGTTCACCTGATCGATGGCGGCGGTGTGCCCTTCGCTATCGTAAAGCTGCTCGGCAAGCTCGGTCCAGGTCTCGACCGTTATGTCGTTGTCTGATTCTTGCATCGGTAGCGCTCTTGTTCCTACGCCGCCCTTTTCTCACCGGTTACGCTAAAGACGCCGGGAGCGCCTTGTTCGATGAGCGCCTGGAATTTGTCTACGGCGACTTTTCCTTCTGCTTCCGTTAAAAACTCATGGATTTTCACGAAGTCGATGTGCGTCATCCCGCCCCTTAGCGACTCGTGCAGGCTTACCGGTATCTCCGGGATGGATCTTGGCAAGTATCCGTAAAGGATAAAACTGGTGTCGCTCTCTTTATAGAGCTCAACGCCCATTACCTCGAATATTCCATAATGACTGCCGACCGTTGCTCGTGCCCACATATCAACCCCTCACTTTTAGGTTCTCATCCATCTGCATTATTGCCGCGTATATACCCAGAAACCGATACCGGCAATTCGTCTCCGGCTTTTACCTCTTTACCTCCTGACTTTTTACTTTCAAGCGGCCCGGGGGCACAAGTTGAGGATGCCCTCATTTTGTTAATTATTTTGCTTCAAAAAGACAAACCTCTAATCCATTACATCTTTTATAGTACGAGCGGTTAAAGGAGTCTCTAAGGGTGTTATTGATATGTTCGGCGTTGTCGACGATCCCAAAAAGCACGAACCAGACCCTTTTGCGGCCTTTAATGGAGTACTCGAGTTCGTCGATTGTTTTCTTACTTACGGCAACCTCGTTTTCAGAAAAATTCTTTTTTTCGTAATCGGTCCTTCTTGAGTAATAATCGAAGCAGTATACCTGGCACATATCTATATTAAACAGCGCCAGATCACCCGGCCCGGCCTTTGTATCGACTATCCGGGCTACCTCTCGCCATTGTTCGGCAACGGGCTGGTGATAATAATCCACGGCATTTTGCAACGAGAGTACGGCTACTATCCCGACCAGAGCCACCCTCACAGATGTATAGTCTATAGCCAGTAAAGCCCGTGCCGCTAGCAAGTAAAGGGCGGGCGAGACTTCTATAAGGTACTTATCAGCAAAAACCGGGACTGAAAACCTGGAAACGGTAAATGCGACCGCGACCGGGACAAACAACCAGATTAGTAAAAGAAAGACCTTATATCTATCATCGTTGTCCTCGGCCGCTTTGCGATTTTTGCCGGAATCTATGATCCCTGCCAGCAGAATGGCTATCATGCCGGCAAATATGACCAGCACAAAGGGTTCTCCTGAAAAACTAACGAATGTGTCTAAGATCGATTGTGCGGTGGGAAGGGGTATCGGCCAATTTTTGCCCTGCCTCATATGGATTTGCGGCAGTAGTTTGTAGAGCAAGAAAAAGATCCATGGAACGAAGAGCGCGATCAGTAGTAGCTGGTTAAACACCCAGTTTTTTATCTGCAGGCTCCGTAGCTTTCGCATGTGCGGCAATAGCGTCGTCAGGAGAAAGATATTCTCAACCACGATCACGAGTGAACCGAACATGTGCGCATACAGCAACAATGCGCTCGAGAGAATGTAGCCGAGAGAGATACCGCCGGTTCTATTGAGGAGTTTTATGAAGAAATAGACCGAGAGCAGGGCCAACAGGACCAGCAGGCTATAAGGCCGTGCTTCTTGAGCATAATGGATATTGAACGGAGATATCGCGAGCAATAGCGCGCCTAAGATTCCGACCTCTTTATTGAAGAGTAACGTACCCAGTTTATAAATTACGATAATCGCAAAAAAGCTGAATGATGCGGAGAGAAGTCGTGCCGAGAATTCTGAATTGCCGAACTGGCCGATCCAAGAGTGCAGCGTGATAAAATACAGGGGCGGGTTTAGGTCTCCGAGGGAGAGCGCTTTTATCATGTGCGGCAAGTCTAATCCGGCCAACGTAATCGAGTAGCCTTCATCTTGCCAGATGCTCTTAGCGCCTAGTTGGTATAACCGAAGGAACAGGCCCAAGCATGATATCGCCAGCACAATTTGCACAGAGCGTTCTTTTAATGCCGTGACGGCTCTAGTAACTAATACTGGGGTGCCCATACCACTCCTGTTTTGCTGGTGCGAGCTGCTCGTGTCCCTAATCTTACCATAAGCCGTAAACGATCTCATCAAGGGTCTCTAACCTCTAGCAACCTACTAAAGCGCGCAATCCGAGGCCGATCATTTTTATGCGGCGGCAGCCTCGCCCGGCAAGACGGTAATATCTATCATGTTGCCATTTCGAACTACCGTAAGGGTTATGGGCTCACCGATCGACCATAGTGTAAGCGCCCGCTGGATATCATCGATGCCGGATACCTTCTGACCGTTAACTGCGACAACTATGTCGCCGGCACGTATACCGGCTCTTGCGGAGGGCTCACCGGGTTCAACAGCCACGATCTCAACCGCAAACGGCCTCTCGGAACCCAGGGCCTCGGCAAGTTGATTGCTAATCCGCCGTTGCTGAGTAACCAGGCCGAGATATGCACGGCGCACCCGTCCATATGAGGTA
>NZ_JBTSLF010000115.1:0-8524 GCF_054640775.1 Candidatus Aquicultor sp.
GAGCTTGTCGAAGGTATTGCATCACAAGCTGCCGTCGCCATTGAAAACGCCCGTCTCTACGAGCAACAGAAGAAAGCTGCCGAGCTGGATGAAGCGCTCAACGACATCAATACCATCATGGGCGCGACGCTAAATGCCGACGAGATCATGCAGAGGGTCGTTGTATCGGCAGCCAAAGCTATTGGTGTTGAACTTGTATCGATAACTGTGCCCGAGGGAAACGAGTGGACAATAAAATATAGGTATCCTAAAGAGTTCATTGGTCAACGTTTTAATAATGAAGATATCCCGCATCTGGTGTTGGCCGCCGAGACAAGAGCACCCGTTGTCATCAACGATGCCTACAATGACCCTAAGATAAACCCAGAAGTTATGCATAAATATGGCAGTCGTTCGAATCTTGTGATTCCCTTAATAATTAATGAAGAGACGGTCGGATTGCTCACATTTGCTAGCCATCCCGACACGGTTGTTTTTTCAAATAACCAGATAGACTTTGCAACTAAGCTGGGAGCCTCGATCTCCCTTGCCTTAGAGAACGCCTTCCTGCATCAGCAAACCGAAAAGGAACTCTCTCGCACGAAGCTATTGCAAGACGTCGCTATTGCGGCAACCACCAGCGTAGACCTGCATACAATCTCAGAAGAGATACTCAAATCCCTCAATAGGAACCTGGGGTTGAAAGCAGGCGACATTAAACTCTATAACAAGCAGAAGCAAACCTTAAAATCACTTGCAATATTTGGCTACTCGCAGGCAATACGTGATTTGGTTCGCGAGATACCTGTGGAGAAAAGCTCACTAATGACAGTTCGACCGATCAGAGAACGAAGGATGTTCACTCATAACGATGAGGAGCTGACGCCGGAACGAATCGAGGTATTGAAAGAAGCAGGCGTATATGATGCTCGGTATGTGGTGTTGCCGGTTGAATACAGGAATGAAGTGGTAGGTACACTCTCGGTATCTTTTGAAGGCAGAAGGGACTTTACGCAAGCGGAGTTAGATCTCTTTCACTCTATGGCTCATATCGTGGGGCAAGCTATTGAGAACTCACGGCTGTATGAGTCCCAGCATCATATCGCAGACACACTACAATCATCCCTACTGACACTGCCGGAGCACATAGATGGAATCGAATTTGGGTCTTTGTATCGCTCTGCGACGGAAGCTGCTAAAATCGGGGGAGATTTCTTCGATATCTTTGAGTTGGGGCGCGGCAAAATCGGTATATTTATCGGGGACGTTTCAGGAAAAGGTATTGAAGCGACGGCGCTTACCACAGTCGTTAAAAACACGATTAAAGCCCATGCTTACGAAAACAGTACACCTGCTATGGTCATGTCAAAAACAAATGATCTAGTGCATCGCGTAAGTCCATCCGGCAACTTTGTTTCGGTGACCTTTTTTGTTCTAGATATTGCGACCGGAAAACTCACCTACTGTAATGCGGGACATCCCCCGGCTCTAATAAAAAGAGCCTCCGGCAATGTTGAGCTGCTTACAAAATACTCGCCCGTCATAGGTGCATTTCCGGCTATGGATTATCGAAGCCATAAAGAGATTTTAAGAAAAGATGATATACTACTGCTGTATACCGATGGTATTACAGAAGCCCGCTGTGGTTCCGAGTTTTATGAGGAAGATAGATTGGTTAAGTTTATCGCAAACTTAACTGCACCGGCAGCAAAAGACGTACCGAGCGAACTATTTGATGATGTATTGCGCTGCGCCGGCGGCAAGCTTACGGATGATGTGGCTGTCCTTGCAATCTCATTAGGGAGTGAAGAGAGTGATTGATCTTACAATTAAGAAAAGTGATGGCTCAGATATTCAAACACTTGCCCTTTCAGGTGAGTTTGACCTCTTTGACAAGGAGCAAGTTCTAGACCTGCTCCCGAAACTCATCGCAATCGACTCCCAAGGGCTAATAATCGACCTTACGGATATTAAACTTTTAACAAGCGCGGGCATCGAAGTGCTTATTCGATTCCATGAAGAGTTCAAAAAGAATGGAAAGCGCGTAGGAATAATTCTCGACCGCAACAACTACATCATAAGAAAGTTCCGAAACCTGGGCATGTTCGAAGGAACAGGGCTTGAACTATTTACAACCGTTGAAGAAGCCGTAGCGGCATTAGAGTCATAATCCCGCCTGACCCAAATCACTTGCCGCAATACCTGCCTTTATGCTACACTACCAAAGATTACACACGCTGGTGGATTCTGTTCCGGTGCCTTCGGGTCGAACAGGAGTCGAAGCCGGCGGAGGAAAAAAAACCATAGAAAGGAGGTGCAACTATGGCAGTTGTTTCCATGAAGCACCTTTTAGAGGCGGGTGTCCACTTCGGTCATCAGACCCGACGCTGGAACCCAAAAATGAAGACGTACATCTTCACGGAGAGAAACGGTATCTACATTATCGACCTCCAGCAGACCCTCGCGCTTCTTGAGAAAGCCCACGCGTTCATCAAAGAAGTAGCCGGTAACGGCGAGCAAATCCTCTTTGTCGGAACGAAAAAGCAGGCCCAGGAAGCCGTGCGCGAGGAAGCTACCAAGGCGGCCATGCCGTATATCAGCTATCGCTGGTTGGGTGGTATGCTTACCAACTTCAAGACGATCCACGGCCGCGTAAAAAGGCTCGAGAGCCTCGAGAAGATCGGGGAAGAAGCCCCGTCGCATATGTCCAAGAAAGAGCTTCTCAAGGTCGGCGTCGAGAAAGTCAAACTCGAGCGCAACCTCGGGGGCATCAGAACGATGAACAGACTTCCGGGAGCGGTGTTTATCATCGACCCGCGCAAGGAACGAATCGCGGTCCAGGAGGCACGGCGTCTAGAGATCCCGATCGTCGCAATCGTCGACACGAACTGCGACCCGGACGAGATCGATTACGTAATCCCGGGCAACGACGATGCAATCCGCGCGGTCACATTGATCACACGGGTAATCGCCGATGCGGCCCTTGAGGGTCGTGAGACGTACTATGCCGCGCTAGGCCAGGAGCAAGCCGCCGCAGTTGCCCCTGAGGAAGTGAAAGCTCCCGAAGAGACACCGGCGCCTAACGTCAAAGACGCCCCGCAACCTGCTGCAGCGACCGAAGAAGCGGCAGTTAACGCGGAAGCTAAGAAATAATAAGAGTAGTTGAATAACGATTACTGCTGAATGTACTCGATATACGACACAATGGTTACCCGTTTTCATGCTCGTGGAAGCGGGTAACTGAGTGTCGGAAGCGGAATGTTTTAGTTGATTAACAGATTTATGTGGATTATATAAGGGGGTTTGGAAATGGAGATAACAGCGGCAGCTGTTAATGAGTTGAGAAAGATAACCGGCGCCGGCATGATGGACTGCAAGAAGGCGCTGCAGGAAGCAAACGGCGATATTGTCGGTGCGACCGATATCTTAAGGAAAAAAGGCCTGGCGTCTCTTGCCAAGAGGTCGGGACGCGAGGCGAAAGAGGGCGTTGTCGAATCATATATCCACGCGGGAGGAAAAATCGGCGTTCTAGTAGAAGTTAATAGCGAAACCGATTTCGTAGCGAGAAGCGACGACTTTAAGCAATTCGCACACGACATCGCGCTGCAAATCGCGGCGGGCAATCCATTATATGTAACGAGAGAAGACGTTCCGGACGATGTTATCGCGAAAGAGGTGGAGATCTACCGCGCGCAGGGCGTCGAAGAAGGTAAACCGGACAACGTTTTAGATAAAATCGCCACTGGTAGGCTCGAGAAATACTACACGCAGGTAGTGCTGATGGAGCAGGTATTCGTTAAGAACGCCGACATCACGATGACCGATTATCTCGGAGGAGTCGCAGCCAAACTCGGTGAGAATATCGGCGTAAGGCGTTTCGTGCGCTATGAGCTAGGCGAGACTATTTAGTTTCGAGCCGCTGTGCGTTGTGATTTATAAGGATATACCTTACCACATTGGAAGAGAGCGTGAGAGATGACTCAATACAAGTATAAAAGGGTGCTTCTTAAACTCAGCGGCCAAGCGCTCGCCGGAACGGGCGGCTACGGTATCGATCCCGAAGTTATGCGCTCTATCGCACAGCAAATCAAAGAGCTTTACGACGACCACATCGAACTCGCGATCGTTGTAGGCGGTGGAAATATATTTCGTGGATTTGAAGCCAGCTCGCGCGGTATGGACAGGACCACCGCGGACTATATAGGCATGCTCGCGACCGTGATGAACGCGCTGGCGCTGCAGGAGGCCATGGAGAGGGAAGGCGTCACCACAAGGGTTCAATCGGCTATAACCATGCAGGAAGTGGCCGAGCCCTACATCCGTCGCCGTGCGATGCGCCACCTAGAAAAGGGCCGTACGGTAATCTTTGCCGCCGGAACGGGCAACCCGTTCTTCAGCACAGACACAGCGGCCGCGCTCAGGGCGCTCGAGATAGGCGCAGACGCCATCCTAAAAGCCACGCGAGTCGACGGCGTCTACGATTCAGACCCGGAGAAAAACCCGGATGCAAAGCGCTTCTCAGAGCTGACATATATCGAGGTTCTCAACAAAGGGCTTCGTGTTATGGATACCACCGCTATTTCTCTCTGTATGGACAACAACATACCTATCGTTGTGTTTAATATAACCAAGCCGAATAACATCCAACGAGTACTCGAAGGACAAGATATAGGTACCGTAGTTCAAGGAGGGAAATAAGATGGTGCAAGATGTGCTCACTCAGTCCGAAGATAAGATGAAAAAGGCCGTTACAGCCATAAAGAGCGAGTTCGCGGGTGTGCGGACCGGCCGGGCATCGGCGTTTCTGTTCGACAGGATAAACGTCGACTATTATGGCACGAAGACGCCGCTGAAGCAGATGGCAAGCATCAGCACGCCGGAGGCGCAGCTTGCGATCATCCAGCCCTGGGATAAATCGGCCATTGCGGCGATCGAAAAAGCGATCATGACATCCGACCTGGGCGTTAATCCTTCGAACGATGGTAATGTAGTCAGAGTGCCTTTCCCGCCGCTGAGCGAGGAGAGAAGAAAAGACTTCGTAAAGCTCATCAAAAAGATGGCCGAAGAGGGCAAGGTCGGCCTCCGAAATGTCCGCCATGAAGCGCGTGACGACCTGAAAGACCTCGAAGACGAAAAGATGATCTCCGAAGACGATAGAAAACGCGCCGAGAAAAAAGTCGACGAACTCACCGAAAAATACGTAAAAGAAATCGACGCCCTTCTGCAACACAAAGAGAAGGAGATCATGGAAGTCTAGGGGCGGGGTCTAGAAAAGAAGGTTTAAGCGTTTGGCAAAAATAGGGTTGGGTCTTCGCGGAAAGATACATAAATCGGGCGAGGACCTTTCTATAGAGGAAATAAAAAAGGGCCTAATACCGCGTCACGTCGCTGTTATCATGGATGGCAACGGAAGATGGGCGAAAAAGAGAAGGCAACCGAGGCTTGCGGGTCACAGGGCCGGAGCCAAAGCGATACGCAGCATCGTCGAGATCGCGACAGAAGTCGGTGTCGAATATCTTACCCTCTACACGTTTTCGACCGAAAATTGGCGTAGACCCCAGGATGAAGTCCTTGGGCTGATGGAGCTGTTCGAGGAGCAACTTGAAAAAGACCTCGACGAACTCGACCGGCAGGGTGTCAAGATAGGCGTAATCGGCAGGTTGGATGAGGTACGCGAGAGCACGCGAAATGCCTTTCAACGGGCGATAGAGCGGACCAAAGACAACGCGAAACTCAACCTGATAATCGCCCTTAACTACAGCGGGCGCGCAGAGATACTGGATACCGCAAAGGCATTGTGCGCCGCCGTAAAAGAAGGTAAAGAGACAAGCGATTTCGATGAGGAAATCTTCTCCCGTTACATGTATACTTCTAATATACCGGACCCCGAGTTGCTTATCCGAACAAGCGGCGAAATGCGAATCAGCAACTTCCTCCTCTGGCAAATAGCGTATGCTGAGATATGGATAACAGACAAGCTATGGCCCGATTTTAGCAAGAAAGATTTTGTCCAAGCGATTGCAGAGTTTCAAACACGTAGAAGAAGATTCGGCGGATTAGACGAAGACTAATTAAAGCAAAAAGAGCACAAGAGAGAGCACTTACAGGAGCTGCAAATGCTTAAAGAACGTATTATTAGCGCACTGGTCGGCGTTCCGGTCATCGTTTTGTTTTTGTTGTTGGGAAGGTACTTCTTTGCACTGCTCGTAGCGGCTATTGTTGTGGTGTGTCTGGATGAACTCTACTCGATATTCCTGCTCAGAGACCTTAAACCGAATGTAATAATCGGCGTTACCGGCGGAATAGCGATAGTAGCGGGCGCACTCCTGGGAGGAACGACCGGTCTGGTCCTAGCGCTCTCGCTGATGGTCATCGTAACGCTGGTATGGCAGATACTGACGCAGGGAAGCGTCGTTAACACGGGGCTCACCTTTATCGGTCTGGTATATATCGCATTTTCGCTTAGCCACATGGTGTTGCAGTACGACCTCGAGGCGGGTCGCATCGGGGTGTTGTTGGTGTTTATCGGCACGTGGGTGAGCGATATCGCCGCCTTTTCAATAGGCCGGGCGATCGGCAAACGGAAGCTAGCGCCGACAATAAGCGCTAATAAGACGGTTGAAGGAGGCATAGCCGGATTAGTAACACCGGCAATCGTCTTAGGGGGGCTCTTTCTGCTCCCGTGGTTACCGTTTGTCGCAAAACAGGGGGTACTGCTGACCCTCGTTGAAGGAATCGGCATGGGCCTCTTGATAGGCTTTGCGGCGCCGATAGGCGACCTGGTCGAGTCGCGCATCAAACGCGAGATGCGCGTAAAGGATACCGGTGCGATTATCCCCGGCCACGGCGGCTTTCTTGATAGATTCGACAGTGTTATATTTACCGCAATAGTAGGATACTACTTCTGGCTGCTTATCACGTAATAATAGTGGGGTTTAAAGAATATTGAAAAACATAGTAATCCTGGGGTCATCGGGGTCGATAGGCCTGCAAACGATAGATGTCGTTAAAAGATACCCCGAACTCTTCAATGTAGTCGGACTGGCCGTAAATAGAAGCATAGATGCGCTGGAACAACAGATAAAAGAGTTAAGGCCGCAGACGGTCGTTGTCGTCGACGAGCAAAAAGCAAAAGAGCTTAAGCAAAGAATGGCGGGAGCACTGGCTGATGTCGAAGTGCTGGCCGGT
This sequence comes from Candidatus Aquicultor sp., assembly GCF_054640775.1. NCBI lineage: Bacteria > Bacillati > Actinomycetota > Candidatus Aquicultoria > Candidatus Aquicultorales > Candidatus Aquicultoraceae > Candidatus Aquicultor > Candidatus Aquicultor sp. The sequence continues at coordinate 7,168 of NZ_JBTSLF010000115.1, forward strand.
ATCGAAGGGCTCGAGCAGCTCGCAGCGCATCCTGAGGCCGGCCTGGTTTTAAACGCCCTGGTAGGTTCGGTTGGGTTGCGACCTACACTGGCTACGTTACGCGCGGGCAAGACCCTGGCGCTTGCTAACAAGGAATCGATGGTTGCGGGCGGCGCTATAGTCGCCAAAGTGCGAGCAGAAACCGGGGCCGGGATACTCCCCGTAGACAGCGAGCACAACGCGCTCTTCCAATGCATGGTAGGCGAGCAAAAGGGCGAGATAAAGCGCTTTATCGTGACCGCGTCGGGCGGGCCGTTCAGGGGAAAAACATTTAGCGATCTGGAATCGGTCACGGTGGAAGAGGCGCTCAAGCATCCCCGATGGACGATGGGCCCGAAAATTACCATCGACTCGGCGACGTTGATGAACAAAGGTCTCGAGGTAATAGAGGCGCGCTGGCTTTTTGACCTGCCTTACGAGCAAATCGACGTGCTCGTTCATCCGCAAAGCATCATCCATTCGATGGTAGAGTTCGAGGACGGCTCGATAAAAGCCCACCTCGGCCAGACGGATATGCGCATACCCATCCAATACACGCTCTCGTACCCGGACAGATTACCGTCGCCGCTTCCGTCACTCGATTTCGTCGAGGTCGGCAAGCTTACGTTTGAAAAGCCCGATATGCAGAACTTCCCGTGCCTCGCATACGCTTACGAGGCGATCCGGCTAGGGAAAACATATCCGGCCGTTCTAAACGCGGCAAACGAGCAGGCGGTAGCCGCTTTCTTAAGCAAGAAGATACGATTTACAGATATCCCTAATATAATAAAGCAAGTCATACATAAACATGAGCCCGGTGATGAGACGGATTTGGGTATAGTATTAGAAACGGAACGCTGGGCAAGAGAATACGCCGATCAGTTGATTACATCGCTCCAGTATGTTTAAGCAGGTCAGGTGAGCATACACACCAAGCTGTTCCACCACGGGGTCTTACTTGCAATTTGAAAAATAACTGATAAAAGCTTATTCTGTAAAGTGTCTACTAGGAAAAGGAGTGAATCCACATATTTTACCTTATCGCACTTATAGGTCTGGGCTTGATTATCTTCATCCACGAATTCGGCCACTTTATAGCCGGGAAGATAATGGGGCTCAAGGTTAAAGAGTTCATGTTCGGGCTTCCCGGCCCGAGAATCTTTTCGTTTAGAATAGGGGAGACCGAATACGGGGCCACGGCGCTCCCGTTCGGAGGGTACGTCAAGTTCGCAGGGGTCGAATCGGAGCTGCAGATGGAGGAGGACGAAGAGGATAAGGACACGCCTCCCGAAAGAAAATACGATACCCAACCACGATGGAAAAAGGCCATCATTATGGT
>NZ_JBTSLF010000116.1:0-2181 GCF_054640775.1 Candidatus Aquicultor sp.
TCAAGTATTTCTCAAAGTGCTCCGGGAAAAGCTCCTGGAACTTCTCCCTTACTTCTATCATTTTATCAAAGTTGACGAGAGAATATATCTCTGAAAGGAGGGAAAATTTTGCCAGCGCTTGTATTTTTTCCGATTCTTCCCATCCATTGCGATTTCCGCCTATCAATTCACTTACTTGCGCGTCTAGCCATTGCGCTTGCTCTTCGAGGGTTGTACCCTTGAGCGACACCTGCCGCTGGAGCATCGGTATGTATTTCCAGCTTTCAGATAAATCATGCTCCGCGCTCATGGCAGAACACCTCCCTATAGTCTTCGGTTAACACCGATTGATTCCTTAAGCTGATTTCAATTAAAATAAAGTGGCGTAAGCGCACGCCACGGGGTTTGAAAATTACTCTGTTTTATAGGGGTCCTTCGCCTTCTTCCTCGATATCAACGGGCAGTTGCTCTTCCTCTTCCAAAAGAGCCAGGCGGTCGATTTTATGCTCAAGCCTTCTTATATCTGTTTTGGTGGGAATATCCGCTTCATCGATGGCCTTTCTAACTTCGGCCTTGATCATATCCCGCAGCTGATTACGCGCCTCGGTGCCCCGGCTCATGAGATCTCGTACCATCGTCTTAGCCTGGTCGCGGGTTATCTCGCCGCGCTCCACCAAATCGTTTACCAGCTCCTGCGCTCTATCAGCGGTTAAAGAGGCAGCCCCAATACCGACTAGTAGGGTTCTTCTGATAATATCAGTAATACCATCGCTCATATCCACTCCTCCTTCCCTACATCTGTGCTACCCGATTACGGGCACGCCTAAACGTTGGCAGGCAAAGGGATGACAATCGCTTATCTGACCGTATATAGACCTTATATGACCATATCAAGGACAAGCCGTAGGTCGTCGATGGTTTCGCAATCGGCTTTCAAGAGATGTTCCGAGCGGTGGATGAGCACGGGCGTGATTCCGACGCTGCGGGCGCCCAGGATATCGGCATAGTAGTGATCGCCGACGTGCATGGTCTCGTGCGGTCGTACGCCGGCGCGGGCAAGGGCCATTTCGAATATTTCGGGCTGGGGTTTCATCCTGCCGACCGTCGCGGAGCACATGATAAAGTCGAGGTAGCTCGTGAGACCGATGCCGGCGCACAAGTCAGACAACCTGCTGTCCCAGTTAGAGACAAGGCCGATTTTTAAGCCCGCATCTTTAAGCCCCGTGATGGTTGCAAGGGCGTCGGGAAAGAGTTCCCAGCGATAGTGAAACCCGAATTCATCGTAAATCTCCTTCGCCAGGCGGCGCCCGTCACCGTTGATTCCTACCTCTCGTGCGACAAGCGTATAAAGATCGATCCAGAGGGCGGCGGCTTTCTCTTCGGATTGCCAGAAGGTGTCGTCCTCCCAATAACGCTCCTCGTAGTACCGGTCTCCTACGAGAATCGCTTCTCGCAACGCCTCCCGATCGATCTCGAAGCCGTTGCGGCTGAATACCTCGGTACAGACGTGCTCTACCGAGGGAAACGGGCGCAACAGCGTATTCCCCGCATCAAAAAATACTGCTTTATACTTCAACGTACTACTTCCTTTAATTCTTACAGCTTGTCGTATGCTTTTTATTGCTGTGCGCTGAGTTTTTCTTCCAGGCGGTCCATAGCGTTTCTTAAATCATGTTGGCGCATGGCCGTCGTAAGGTCTCCCCTTGTTTTCTCCATGACGGAGCGGGCCAGGTCGGTAATCCTTCGAAGGCCTGGGGTAAGCGCATCCGGATAATCGAACGAGATCAAGAAATAATAGACATCGTCCATGATGGTTAAAAACCGCTCGCCCTCGGTGAGCTTTCCCCGGCGGATGATATCTAAGATATGTCGCCTCAGCTCGCCCATCGCCTCGCCGAGCCCGGACAAATACGGCGGATATCCTATCCCCAGCTCATCCGGCTCGGGCAGAGGGGCGCCGGTAACCAGCGCAAAGGTCGCCCTGCCCTCGCTATATTCCTTCTCTGCATCCTGCAAAAACCCCGCAAAGTAAATCTGGGGATAGTCCTTCAGCGCATTCTGGGCCTCGACCAGGTGGGCCTTAGCCTCATCCAGGTGCTTTATCGCCTCGTCGTACTTCTCACGATGCACCGCGCGTATCGCGACGCTACAGGAACGGATTACCTGCCGCGCCTTCGGAAGCGCTACTTCTCTTGCCTTGTT
>NZ_JBTSLF010000116.1:2191-8479 GCF_054640775.1 Candidatus Aquicultor sp.
GGCTCGCCCTAATTTTCACACCGATATCTTCAAGCTCCATGTCGTTTCCTTTCCAACCTACAAGCAACCATATGTCACCTGCTCTTTAACTACTCTACTTTTCGTAATCCGCTGCGTTCTTTTATTTTCTCGATAAGCGCCTGCAAATCCTCTATGGAGAACGTATAAAGCTCGTCGCAGAAGTTGCAGCGCATTTCGATCTCCTCGCCGTCGGCGATCATCTCTTTGATCTCTTTGATGCCAAGCGCTATAAGTGTGCGCTCAGCGCGTTCGTACGAGCAACCGCAGAAAAAGCATACGTCACGGGTCTCCATAAACTCAGGGCCGAGACCATGTAGAACTTTGGAGAGCATCTCTTGCGCATCCATGCCTATGTTGACCATATCGCTTACCGGCGGGATTTTTGAGATGTTATCCTCGATCTTTTCGATAATCCAGTCTTCCGCGCCGACCAACGTCTGGACAAGGTATCCCCCGGCTGCGGCCACCGAGTTGTTCGGCAGCACGAGTACGCCGAGTGCAACTGCAGAGGGCTGCTGCTCTGACGAGGCAAAATAGTAGCTCAAATCGTCGCCGATCTCACCACTTACGAGTTCGACGATGCCACGGTAGGGCTCGCGCAGCCCCACGTCTTTCACGACCGACATTATCCCGCGCTTGCCGACCGCGCCGCCCACGTCGAGCTTACCGCGCTTGGACGGCAGATGAATATGCGGGCGCCTTACGTACCCTCGAATATTTCCTTCGGAGTCGGCGTCGCCGGTAACTTCCCGCAGCGGGCCGTCGCCCTTGACCTGCAGTGTGACCTTCTGTCCTTCTTTTAGCATGTTGGCCATGAGCGCGGCGCCGGTCATAACTCTTCCAAGGGCCGCTGTGGCCGTCGGGAATGTATCCTGGCGCCGGCGCGCCTCATCGACTGTATCTGTTGTAACTACGGCAATCGCCCGCACCATCGAATCGGCGGCGGTCGCCCGTACCAAATGATCATTCATACTACTTAACCAACCCTATCTCTGTTTTCTTTATCTCTTTATCGCAAATGACTTAAAATCGCCTTTGGGCTCTTCCCAATCTATCCTAACGTGGTCGACCGCCGCCCGGGACGGGCCGCGCTGGCACCATTCGACCAGATCGTCGACCATGACATCCTCACCCTCGAGCACCGCCTCGACGTCGCCGGAGGGCAGATTTCTCACCCACCCTTTAACTTGGCGAAGGTCGGCCATCTCCTTCATGCTCTGCCGGTAATAGACCCCCTGAACGCGACCCTGGATGAGAAGATGTAAGCGTTTTTCTGTCACGTGGCTGTTTCCTCCGCTCGTGTGTGTAATAAAAATTAGGCTGGAAGTTCAACCTCCAGCCTATCGAAACCTTCTCTGTGGGTCAAACTCAACCTGTATTCAGCGCTGCCTTGACAAACGGCTCGATGTAAGCGCGCTGCGTTTCGTCCACAGTCTCGCTTAAAAGAACGAGCGCGATATAACGCGGTTCGAACGGCGTGGTCTTCGGATACATCTTGACTTCGTACGGCATCTTATCGCTCTTCTTGTGATTGCATGTCGAGCATGCCGTGGTCACGTTATCCCAGGTATCAAGACCGCCTCTCGAAACGGGTTTTACGTGCTCCCTTGTTAAGCGCTCCTTCTTTTTAAGGTCGCGTTTATGCCTGCCGCAATACTGACAGGTATAGTTGTCGCGGGCAAAAAGAACTGCGTTGCTGACAACCGAACGGAAACGGCGCGGAATTTCGACATAGTGCACAAGGCGAATGACCAGCGGATAAGGAAAGTCCCGTTTCTCGGTTCTAATGCGCTTGCTTACGTGGGTCTCGACTATCTCCGCCTTCTCCTTGAGAACAAGAATCAGCGCTCTTTTGACAGGAACAAATGTTAGAGGTTCGGTGCTCGCATTTAATATCAATGTCTGCGCCATAGACTTTCGCGGCTTCGTCTAATCTGTGGGGATATACACTCATCCCCGGCTGGATCCGCCGCTTAAGGCCTCCATTAATTGATAAATCTTGAGCAAAATTATACCAGATTACGCAATTTTACTAAAGTAATCACATGGGGAACCCGTTTTATACGGCAGCGGGCTTCCTACGCCTTAAAAAGCCCTCCCGTTGGCTTTTACCTCGTAGATTTTAGCCCTGCACTTGCCCGGCCCTCTGGCGGGTAGTTTGGTAATCCAGATCAAATAGTACCTGTACGGACCCCCAGTAGTTTTAAACGACGTCTCTTTTGGCGCGTTTTTGATCTGTCTTAGGGTGCTCCACTCCAAAACGTCGTTTGAGCCCTTGATAGCGCCGGACCAGTTCCCGGATGAAGTTATCACCAACTCCTGCGCTTCAACGGCTTTCCCATAATCCATATATACCCCAACACCGCCCTTGTGCTCACCAAAAATCGATGATTTATAAGTTTCGGTCGACCACGCCGTATCGGGATCGCCATCTATTGTGTTCCCCACCTTGTCGGGATTCTCATCGCCATTTCCATTTGGGTCGTAATCGACTACATCGGTTGGTATCAGCGGCCCGAACTGCGGTTCTTTTATGGTTTCGAGCTTAATTCTTTGAATCGACCGTTTCTTGGCTACCGCCGTAGAATCGTCGCTTGCGCCCGCGAAATAGACGAGCGTACCGACGATGGCTAACACGCAGACGGCAATCAACGCCTTGGCAAAGGTGGTCAGCCTCCTGCGCTTTCTGCGCCGCCTCGGATCGGGCCTCCTGGTTCGCACGGGGGCGCTTTCCCTTGATTCTGCGACTGGTCGCGGCTCAGCTTGCCGGGCCCGCTTTTTACGGGCAAACTTGGCTTTTATTCGAGGGCTCGATTCTAAAAGCTCCTGCTTCTCAGGGGAATCCCAAAATGCCAAATCCTCCAGGAGCTTGTTTGCATCCTGGTAGCGGTCATCAGGGTCTTTGCTCAAGAGCTTATCGACGATGATCTCAAGAATCGGGGGCACTTTTGGATTGAGTTCGCGCACCCGGGTGGGTTTTTCGGTTACGTGCTTGCCGGCCACTTCAACCGAGGTCGTGCCCTCAAACGGGGCGCGGCCGGTGAGCATCTCATAGAGGATTACCCCGAGCGAGTAGATGTCCGAACGCCGGTCCGCCTGCCTTCCCCGTGCCTGCTCGGGGGATATATAGCGCGCGGTGCCCAGGATTTTTCCTGTCTGCGTAAGCCCCGGCATCATCAACGCCCGCGCGATACCAAAATCGGTGACCTTGACGACATACTCATCCGCGAGAAGAATGTTCTGCGGTTTTATATCCCGGTGGATAATCGCCCGCTCGTGCGCATGCCCTAGCGCCTCTGCGACTTGACCCGCGATAAAGACGGCCTCGTTTACCGGCAGCGGCCCCCGCTCCTCGATCACCTGCTTGAGCGTTTTGCCCTCGACGTGCTCCATAACGATATAATAAATACTGTTGGCTTCTCCCGTATCGTAGATGGTGGTGATGTTCGGATGGATGAGGCTTGCAGCCGCATAGGCTTCCCTCCTAAAGCGTTCGATAAAATGGGCGTTATTGGTAAACTGCCCGTGCAGTATTTTAATTGCTATCTCGCGCTCCAAAACCGAGTCAAAGGCCTTGTACACGACCGCCATGCCGCCGCGGCCGATCGCCTTATCGATTGTGTAGCGCCCGTTAATAACTTGTCCCTGCATGAATACCCTGTATAAACTACTTATTTTGCTTCTTTAATTGCGCTAATCCACCTAATATTCAATCATTTTACACCGAGCCGGCCAATAGCGAAACGTATCGGTTGAAGGTCACCCCTGATACATCCCCGCTCATTCGGGAATAATACCATTGTACGGCGTCTTCAGGACGCAGTTTTAAAATTTCTGCGCATGACGGAAGTATTGTGAATATGGCGCTGCGGATTGAGACTAAGGAAATGGGTGGGCGTATGAAAGAACAAGAGCAAGAATACCTAAGAAACGAAATAGCACAGGCGTTGGAGCGCGAGCCGAGGATCGGCGCCCGCATCGATGTAGAAGTACAAGGCCGGATCGTCAGGATAAGCGGTATCGTGCGAACGCTCGAGCAGAAAGAAATCGCCGAGCAGATTGCGCAACGCTTCGGCCCGGTGCAACTCGACAGCGATATCATCATTGAATCGCCAATGATCATCGACGATGGCGATGTGCTGGCCGAAGCTCGTAAGGCCATCGCTAAAGATACCGACCTCGCCCATGATATCGGCGTGGGCCGGGTTGTCGACGGGATCGTCTACCTCCAAGGACACAGCGAGAGCGTCTTTGAGATCGAGCGTGCCGCAGATATTGTAGCCAGCGCACCGGGGGTAAAAGACATCGTTTCCGAGGTGAGGATTAAGACAGATGTCCTTATCACCGATGTTGACCTGGTGGATGAGGTTATGCAACGATTACGGGTCGAGCCCACGATCGAGGCCGAGTCCCTCACCGCATCGGCCAAAAACGGCACCGTGAAAATCGAGGGCACGGTTAAAAACATCAAGCAAAAAATGCTTGCCAGTAACCTGGCAAAACAGATGCCCGGTGTGGTTAAAATCGAAAACGACCTGGCGGTAAGCGAACACCCGGTAAGCCTCGACGTGGCAACCGAAAACGAAGTTCTACGGGCGCTCGAGATGAGCAGAATCAATATGACCAATATGCGGGTGAATGTACTCGACGGTGTGGTCTACCTGGACGGCACCGTGGACACGTATGGGCAAAAGGAGTTGGCCCAAAAAATAGCCGGAAAGATACCGGAAGTGCGTTTTGTGCAAAACGACCTGGTAATAGGCTTTCATGTAGAAAAAAGCGCATAAGAAAGGTGCCCCCAAGGGCGTTTGTATGTAGTGGGCTTGCAGAGCAGAGAACTACCCGCTCCGCTCCGTGCTGAGACATAGTTCAACAAAGTTATCTATCAACCGCTTATTTGGGACGCTGTCGAAGGCCGCCTCGTCGTTCCATTCCTCGACCGGATCGGCGAAATGCTCGTTAATCCCATACTGTATTTCGGGGTGAAACTGCGTCGTCCAGATCGGCAAATCGGCGTGCGCCATCGCCTGCACGGCGCAGTACTGCGAACTCGCGATGAGCTTAAAACCCTGCGGCAGTGTCTCGATGCGATCCTGGTGGTATACCGCCGATTTCCACGCCGGAGGCAATCCATCAAATATCGGGGCTTCCTGCACTTTTACGACATCGGCAAACCCCACCCTGCGTTCACGACGCACCACCTCGCTCCCAAATGCTTTTCCGATAAGCTGGTGCCCGAAGCATATCCCGAGAACCGGCAGCCGCAACGAAGCGGCCCGCCTGATAAGCCGGATTTCGTCCTCTATCCATGCCTTGGAATCATTTACCGAGGGAAGACCGCCGCCAACGATAAGGCCCGCGGCAGCTTGCGGTACGTCATCCGGAAACCCACTGATCGGCTCAAATATAACTGTGTCCAGTTTCCCCGCGACAAGCCTCCGCATGACAAGCGATAGGTTCTGCTCCGCGGCTACATCGTCGTTTTCTAGAATTACCAGGAATTTTTCCAAGCCATACCTCCCCCAGTGCTACTAAATTATATCCATGCAATAAGCGTGATTACAAGACAGCACGCCCGGCACCAGGCACTGCGTTTTCGCGACTGGTTTTCCATGAAGCAAATGTGGGTATAAAAAACCTTGTCTACTTGCCCAACAAGAGAGAGGAGGTCTGCTTGCAAAGTTTGAAGTGGGAGAAAAACCAAACCACACTGTTGAATGAAGCCGCAGAGGATTTCCGCGATCATATATGGACAATCGTTGAAAAATGGATGCTCAGCCTGAAGATAAAAGAAGGCAAAAATAGCTGGAAACGGTTCCCCGAAACACAACTTGTCGATAATCTGCCGACGCTGTTACGAGGTATTTCGAAGGTCATAGAAGACCCCGCGCACATCGTTGACTTTGAGCCGGGCGGCGTCATCTATGAGGCCGCGTCCGAACTCGGTCGAAACCGCCGGCTGCGCGACTTTGAGCCCGCTGAGGTGCTATACGAGCAGGAAGTGCTGCGCGATATCATCTGGGGCTACTGCCGGGAAAACCTTATATCGCTTGATGTGTACGAACTGGAAAAGCGGATAAATCGACCTGTCGATAAGATGGCCTCAACGATCATCGACAGCTATGTAAACATCTATGCGATGGAACTGAAGCACCTTGCGCGCCGCGACAAGCTCACGGATTTTCTCAATTACGAGGCGTTTAAGGAAACGCTCAGTGATGAGCTGAGACGCTCGCGCAGATATCGCCACTCGTTTTCGCTCATTAT
>NZ_JBTSLF010000117.1:0-8467 GCF_054640775.1 Candidatus Aquicultor sp.
GCCCTTCATCGGCTCCTAGCGCCAAGGCATCCACCATATGCCCGTAAATCACTTGATATTCGCTCGTCTATGCACGCTATATTGTTATTAAGGATCATAATCAAGGCTTTGATCCGTGGCACCAGCAAGGTCTTAATCCCCTGGACCCTGGGCCCCGGACCCCGAACCCTGATAAGTGCTCAAGGTTCAAGGTTCCAGGCGGGTGCCTACCCAACATCGAAAGAAAACCTTTCGGCCTCGGGTTCGAACCTTGAACCTTCAGCTGCAAGACTTGTGCCTTGCAGATGTCCCGGACAGGTGTTCCTGTGGGTTGCCCACAGGGGAACCCGGAGCCGGAACACTTTCCGGAACTTTCTAGGCCAGATACGCCCACACCTCTCGGTACGGGCAGCATGCCCATCCAACGACCACCTTAATGGAGGCACTCTCGGCACGTGCCTTCCAGAGTCCCAGCAAACCTTTCGGCTCACCGGGATCCGGTTGGGCCGCATGCCTTCGATGCGTCCCACATTTCGGTGGACGTGGCCGGCTATATGAGGGAGACCCGAGAACGTATTCACCGCAGCTTTCTGATCTGCGATTACTATCGGCTCCATCTTCATGCAGTCGAGTTTCAGACTGCAATCCGCACCACGACCGGCTTTTTGGGATTTCCTCCCCCTCGCGGGTTCGGACCCCTTTGTACCGGCCACTGTCGCGTGTGTGTCGCCCAAGGCATCCGGTGCATGCCGATCCGCCGTCGTCCCCACCTTCCTCCCACTTCGCTCGCGGGCAGTCCCCTATGAGTGCCCGGCATTATCCGATGGCAACATAGGGCAAGGGGTTGTGCCCGTTACGGGGAGCTAACCCCACACCTCACGGCACGGGCTAACGGTGACTATATACACCTGCCTGCAGGGGTCTTTGCAGCAACTATGGGGTGCCCATAGCGCTTACAAAGAGGGCCAGCGTTTCCGCCGGCTTGCTCCTGAAGGTAGCCTTGGTAAGGTTCTGCGCTCGAAGTCGCATTAAACCACACTCGCCGCCGATTGTGCAGATCTCCACAGGTCCCTTGGTTTTCAGCCTTGCGGCCGTACTCCCCAGGCGGGGCACTTATCGCGTTAGCTTCGCCCCCGGCCTTCCTGAGGGTCGAGAGCTAGTGCCCAACTTTTACAGCCAGGACTACGCGGGTGTCGAACCGCATCGCTCCCCTGGCTTTCGTACCTCAGCGTCAGCGTCAGTATAGGAAGCTGCCTTCGCCGTTCGGGGTTCTTCCCGATATCAACGCATTTTACCGCTCCACCGGGAGTTCCACTTCCTTCCACTGCGCTCTAGGAGGATAATCTCGGCTGACCTCCTCCCGTTTTCCGGGAGGCTTTCACAGCCGATACACCCAGCCGCCTACGTACCCTTTACGCCCAGTAATACCGGACAACGCTTGCGCCCTACGTTTAACCGCGACTGCTGGCACGTAGTTTGTCGGCGCTCTTACCGCGGGTACTTTCACCCAGCAGGGTTATTAACCCCCTGGGCTTACTCCCCACGGACTGAAGTTTACGATCAGGGTTTTCCTGACCTTCTTCCTTCACGCGGCATTGCATCGTCACGCTTTCGCGCATTGCGATAGATTCCACCCCGCTAACCCTTTCGGGTCCGGGCCTTGTCTCAGTCCCGGTCGGGCTGACCATCCTCTCGGACCAGCTACCCGTCATCGGCTTGGTGGGCCGTTACCTCACCAACTACCTGATAGGACGCAGGCCCATCTCAAAGCGGAAGCCTTAGTTAAGGGCTACCGTTTTCTCGCACCCCCGAAAGGGTGTGAGCTTATCCGGTATTAGCCCCCTCCCGGGTGACGTTCGATCACATTTCCTTCAAACTAGGCCTTACCCTTTCGGGCAGGTCGCTACCGAAGGAGCATCGATCTACTAGCCTCCTGGGGGAGAGGTATCCCGGTCTTTGAGGCAGGTTGCCTACGCGTTACTCCGCCGTTCGCCGCTCGGCCTCCCGGTATTTACCGGGACGCCCGCTCGACTTGTCGGGGCAAGTGCATGCCACCAGCGTTCGTCCTGGGCCGGGACCAAACCCGCAGATATTAAAACCTCACAGGATATCATCCAGCGAGGCTCCACGATTCAATCGGCTTTTTCCGGCCTAGTCTCACTTTCGTGAGAATGTAAATTTTTCAAAGATCCGACGTTCGGGTTATTATTTACCCTTCTTCGCGAAAATTAAACCTACTGCGAGCCATCGTCGCGTACACTACGATTTCAATCTCCACCAGATATTGCAGGGTTTCTTATATGCCCACTTTTAGACAACTATGACCGGGAATCTCAGATTCCCGGTCATTATTTACTTCTCTAGTTTTATGCTACACCCGATATTCTTTAAGTCAAATGCAAGACTTACGGCACGCTACAACAAAAAAACAGAAAGAGCCCAAGATAACCTTCGCAACGTTGCCCTTCCCCTACTGGGGCTCATTAAGGATTCCCTGCAAACACCTCGGGTTGACTCACCCAACATACCTTCAGGAACCTCTTCTGCATGACAACTTATGCCCGCCCGTCGATCCCATCCGTTCTGGTGGGGTACGCCGGTCTTCATCTACTATCCTAGGCCCTTCCAATTTGAAATTTTCAAATAAATCTGACTTTTTTGCCTTAATTAAAGTATACGCACAAAGGCTGTTTTCGTCAATTAAAACCGGAAATTTTGCGACTAAATTTTGGGGGTTGTGCCGCTTTTGTTCTTAATTAGACTATCGGTATTTTCCAGTATTTACCTTAGGAATATATCCCAGGTATTACCAGCAGGATTCGGGGTTGCCCAGATTATTTAGAATGGTTTATCCTTGGCTAGTGTAGGTCTATCGCCATTCGGTAGGTAAATGCGATTTAAAGGAGTATCGTGACCAAACTAATCTGTGCGAGCGGCCTCTCGCAGACAATTAAAACCGGCACCATCACCAGCTTTGCCAACAGGGCAATCGATTGGCTTTCTACCCATGGATGGCAGGTCGCTGTTGCGCTCCTGGCCGGATTCATTGCCTACCGCCTGTTAAGCATCGCGATAAATCACAGTGTCTCGTTGATCAGTAGAGACACGTTTCTAAGCGCCGAGGAAGCGAAGCTCCGTGCTAAAACTCTTGGCGCCGTTCTGGATGCGCTGGCCAGATTTGTCATATTCTTCGTCACCATCCTGGTTGTTTTAGAAATAATCTCCGTACCCATCGGTCCGATTCTTGCAAGCGCCGGCATCGTAGGTATCGCGATAGGGTTCGGCGCTCAAAGTCTGGTTAAGGATTTTATTTCCGGCTTCTTTATCCTCTTTGAGAACCAGTTCAGCGTAGGTGACCTGGTGCAAATTGGAAACGATAGGGGAACCGTCGAACACCTCAGCCTGCGTACCACGAAGCTCAAGGATTTTCAAGGCAACGTCCACATCATCCCCAATAGTCAGATAAACGTCGTCATCAACCAGTCGCGTGGATGGTCAAGGGCAATCGTGGATATCGGGGTGCCTACCACCGAAGACCATATGAGAGTAATGACTCTTATTAAGGACACGGTTGCAAGTGTCGCCTCGTCCGGTAGATGGAAAGATACTTTGTTAGAAGATCCCCAGGTCACGGGTATTGAGGATTTTAGAGAAAACACGATGCTATTCAGAATCACAGCCATGACCGCATCCGGAGCACAGGATGCGATTGCCAGGGATATACGAAACGGGGTAAAAACCGCGCTCTCCGGCAACAATATAGAGATCCTCACCAAACCGTAATCGGCACGAATGGGCCGGGATGCAGGTAAAAAAAGAAAGGGGGCCGAAGCCCCCACTTTTTGCTTGCGGCCTGTTACATTATATCAGTCCAGCCCAGTGGATAACCGCCAGTACCAGCACAACGACTGTAACGATGTAGATGAAGTTCGCCAGAGCAACACTGAAGCTGAAGATGCCGAGCAACTGCAACAGGGCCAGAATAACCAGAACTGCAAGTACCACATACACTATATTCCAGAATGTATTAGTTGTCCTCATAGCCATTACATCCACCCCCTTACATTATCTTTGTACCCGCTTTTGTCCGATGGAAACAATAAATGCGCAGTTAAGATGCTGTTTTACGACCCGCGCGAATGACGTGCAGGAATGTAGGCACAGACGTTTTCGGTTTAGATAGCGCCTAGCGGTTGGATTGCTGAGGTGTTTGAGCTTTTGATGGTTTAGTAGATGAGGTTTTTGAGATGAACCTCAAAACAAATGCCGCTCCAATTAAAAGCGTCAAGTAATAAGTAAGAAAACGCCAGACAAGAACGATAAGACCGATGATCTCGCTTGGAACAAGCCCTTGCAAGATACCCGTCAGCGCCGCTTCGACGACGCCGCTGCCGCCGGGCGTAGGGCTCACAGGTGCGACGGCAAAGAGCAGAAATATTCTGAAGACAAGCTGACCTAGATTACCCGACACCCCAAAGCCGAACAAAACAAGCGGCAGTACCGAAAACAGGCCAAACCACGCGACAACCTCACTTAAGAATACAGCGATGATCGAAGGGGCGTTTTTGAGAGAAAACAAGTCCTTCAAGTTCAGGCTCAGATTATCGATCTCGTGGTGAATCCTGTCCCTCGCCTTACCGAGCCGCTCCTCACCGAACCACCTGACCAGTATGCGTCCCTGGAGGATACGACTCACCGAGGCTTTGGCGCGTGCCGGTTGCTTGATAAAAAACAACGTTATAAGCGACCATATGGCCGCGGCGGCAGCGATACCTAGCAGGCTTAATTTAACCGAACCCGGGAGAGATGATCTGAAAACAATGAAAATCATCAGTCCTAGCACAACAAAAAGCCATGATGATATAGTCGCCCTGCTGCTGGTGACAGCAGTCGCCTCTCCGGGGGTTAAACCATCGGCTGTTAAGATATAAACTTGAGTCGGGATCAACCCGGAGCCAAATGGCGTGATGTAACCGAAGAATGTTCCGCCAAGATAAACGCGCAGCGAAGCGATAAAGCCGATGGGTTTTTTTATCACTCTGGTCAGAAGGTAAAACGGTAGTCCGCTAAAGACCCAGCTCAAGAAAATACCAAGAACCGCAAGCCCCAGAAAGGTAAGATTGACTCTTGAGAGCGCCAGGAGTGTACGCTGGTTAAAGGTAAGGGCTATGATTACACCTACCGTTACGATGCCGAGAAGCACTACAGTCAGTATGCCCTTTTTAGCCCGCTGCAGGCTTATGTTCTCCTGGTTATTCTGCATGGGTCTTAGTATAATCGATAGCTTTCAGGACGGTCTAGCGAAAAATAGGTTCTATCCGGCTTCACTCCACCCTATCCGGCTTCGTCCATCAGCTCATCGGTTCCGAAATCTTCGAGAAGTCCGCGGAATTCTTCCTTGTGTGCCTGGGCTTGTTTGAGAATGGCCTCTGCAAGCGCAGATAGTTGGGGGTCCCATATCTCGTCAAGGTGAAGCTCGTATTCGCTCACTATTTGAGACTCGAGGTCGTAATTGGCTCTCATCATATGCTCGAATACCTCGGGATTTACGGTTTCGTAGTGATTTGCCGCTGGAACCCCGCCGGTATCCTGGATAGCTGTCACCAGCCACTGGATATGCTGGTTCTCTTCATTGGTGATGGTAGCCAGGATGCTTTGGGCCGGTTCGTGATCTATATTTGTGAGATGCTGCTCGTATTGAAGTTTCGCGGTCCGTGCAAGACGCAGGAACTGGTTGAATATATCGTACAAATGCTGGCGAGACGCCATATATCATCCCTCCAATTATCGCTTCATGTATCTCTTTAGGTATCTCTTTAGCTTCTTGCTATATGAGTTCCCAAAAACCGGGTAGTTGAAGCAGAACCTGGATGGCTTGGCTAAACTGCATCCTCGAATCCAATCAGGGGATCATCATCGAAGGCGCTCTCTGAGTCGAGGCTGTCTATCAATTCTATGCGCTCGATGACCTTGAGCATAACCTCGACTATTGTGGGATCGAACTGGGTGCCTGAACCGGATCTCAGCCGCTCGGCACCGTGCCTGAGGGACATTTCCTCGCGGTATGGCCTGCTTGAAGTCATGGCCTCAAGGGCATCGGCCACCGCCAGGATACGCGCACCGTAGGGAATCGCATCGCCCGTTAAACCAGAGGGGTAACCGCCGCCGTTAAACCACTCATGGTGGTGTTTGACGATCGGCACGGCGTCTTTCAGAAACTCGATGGGTTTTATTATATCGGCACTCATGCAGGAGTGGCTTTTCATTATCTCCATCTCCTGCCTGGTAAGGGCTTCCGGCTTGTTCAGAATCCGCTCATCGATGCCTATCTTCCCTATATCATGCAAGAGACCTGCATATTCGATAGTTTCAACGTCTCTCTGGTTCATGCCAAGCTCCTGAGCAAGGGCAACGGCAAACTTACTGACCCGGGTGGAATGGTTGGCCGTATACGAGTCGCGGGCATCAATAGCTTTGGCGAGCGCTCTGATGACCTCAATAGTCAAGTTGCGGATACCATCGACGAGCCGGGCGCTCTTTAACGCGACCGAAATCTGGTCGGCGAAAAGTATGAACCTGTTTACAACCATGTCGTTGAACTCCTGGCGGTCCTTATACCAGATAACGACACTGCCAATCGACTCACCATCGACTGAAAGCGGTGCGGCGATCATCGACTTGACATTAAAGCGGGCGTACATCTCCCGCGCATCCTCGCTTAAATCAGAATCGTTTAAATCGCCCAGCAGAAGCATTTGCCCTGATGCGATGGCCGGACAAATATTGATGCTGGGGGTCTTCCCGCGTATCCCTTTGATAAGCTGGCGGCTTTCATCCGGTCCGAAACCATGCAGGCTTCGAACCTGTATGCGCTGATTGCCGTCAAGTAAAGCGATGCAACAATAATCGGCCCCTACAAGCTCGCAAATGCCCTCGGTTATCAGGTTAAATATCGAGTCGATTCTCTGCCCGCCGAGGATTGCTGAATCGATATCCGTTAGAAGTTTTAACTCTTCTACCCTGCCCCTCAACTCATCAATATATTCCTGGATGGCGCCATACGAGTTCTCCATGTTTTTGCGAATGTTGTCAAACGCCCCAACAAGCCTGTCCATCTCTTTGGCACCGTGATAGTCACATTTAACATTAAGGTTGCCCTCAGCGATTTGCTCGGCGGCAAGCGTAAGCCTGTGCAGGGGATAGTTGATTTTCAGCAAGGCCATAATCCCACTGAATATGGTGTAGGCAATATTAAAGACCGCGATATAGAGAAAATACTGCAGAGATTTGCCGGATTGCCCGGGCGCAGAATAAACAGAGTACCAGAGTACCAAGGCAAGGATGTTTGGCAGGATTGCTCCTGCGATTATCACGGTAAACAACGTTTTCTTTTTTAAGCCTCTCATAGCAGAATCATTCATAGTAAATTCTCAACCGTATCAATAATTAGAACATCCCTGTGAACACGCAAAACATCTAGTAAAATCATCGGCAAGCAGGTACTTACGCTTAATATAGTCGGAAGTATTAAATAGTTAGTGCTTACTACCCACAGGGTCCTCATGAGCTGCGTACAGAAGGGTCGTCTCAACAGAATTTGGGTATCTAAAATGCCAGGATCTATCGTCTATCAGCTTTCGAGCGACAATGAGGAGCTGGGGTGCGGCCATATCGACGGATGGGCATTAGGACAAAGTTAATCATCATTTACCTGTTGATTGCGATACCTCTTATCACTTTGCTGGGTGTTTCCTTTTATGGAAGATACAGGGCGGACCAAAATGCTGCGCTAACCGAGAGGATGGAGATCGCGAGGCTTGCGGCCTCGAATTTCAACCTCTTTATCGACCAAATCGTTGAGACGGAACTAGATGTGGGCGACACCATCGTCGATCAGAAGCTAAGCGTTGTTGATGCGAATAAACTCTTGTCCAGGATTGCGGGAAGCAAACATGCTTCGGGAATAATAATCAGTCACCCCTCTCCTATCTCGAACGTAGCGTTTATGGATAAAAACGGTATGGTTACTGCGGCATCGCTTACAAAAACTATTGGGCAGAACAGGGCTAACCACCCGGAGGTCAAAGCGGTACTGCGTGGCGCCGATTCGGCAATCGGCAATCTGCAGCGAGACATCGATGGTAGCCTGGGGTTTATTATCGCCGTTGGAATCAGGAGGGGAGGGTCGCTTGTAGGAATTGTCAGCACTTCGATAAAAGCGGACGAGCTTGGCAATATACTTGATATTGCCGTAGCGCGGGGCGGGGTTAATATTGTTGATGCCGGCGGGCATTTGGTATTTCAAAGCGAGGCACCCAGTGTACCGTTTGCTAAGCGCAATTGGAGTAATCAACCGTTCGTTAAGGCCGCGCTCAAAGGAAAGACCTTTATTTCAACCGGAATCATGTTCCCATTTGATAGACACTTTCGTATGGGTGTTGAGATCCCGATCAGCAGTATCGGCTGGGCGACAGGTTCGTTTGTTCCG
>NZ_JBTSLF010000118.1:0-8222 GCF_054640775.1 Candidatus Aquicultor sp.
CATAGCGTCCTTTAGCGTCTTTGTTCCGCTGGTGACCGGGATGACCTCGGTTCCCAGAAGATTCATCCTGAACACGTTAAGAGACTGGCGCCTCGTGTCTTCCTCCCCCATGTAAACCTGGCACTCGAGTTCGAAGAGTGCGGCGGCGGTTGCGCTTGCCACGCCATGCTGCCCCGCCCCGGTTTCGGCGATAATGCGTTTCTTGCCCATGCGTTTCGCGAGAAGCGCCTGGCCGATCGTGTTGTTGATCTTATGGGCGCCGCCGTGGCATAAGTCCTCGCGCTTGAGGTATATCTTTGCCTTGCCGTAGTGCTTGGTGAGCTGCTCCGCAAAGTAAAGCAGGGTCGGCCTGCCGATATATTCTTTTTGATAGAATTCAAGCTCGGCTTTAAATTCCGGGTCATCCTTGTACCGGGCGTACGCCGCTTCAAGTTCTTCGAGCGCCGTCATCAAGGTCTCCGGCACGAATTTGCCGCCGAATTCCCCATAATGACCCCGCTCATCCGGTAATACATGTTGCATTCAACTTACTCCTTTTGCCTAGAAATACGTGAGACCCATTCTCTCCTTGGTCTCATGGAGGGTTTGCCGGGCGATTTCCCTGGCCCGGTTGCTGCCTTCGATGAGAACTTCGCGGATATATTCGGGCCTAAGCGACAGGGCGAGCCTGCGTTCTCTAATCGGACCGAGGTCGCTTATAATGTCGTCGGCCAGCTTCTGCTTCATATCCGAGTAGCGAATCTTTCCCTCGTCATAGAGCCGCTTAAAATGGTCATAGGTCTCCTTGGATGAGAAAAGGCTCATGAGCTGGAACAAGTTTCTCGTACCCGGGCTCATCTCTCCCCCACCGGGACCGATATCCGTTACCGCTTTCGCCAGCTTCTTGCGGATGATGTCCGGCGGGTCGACAAGCGCGATATAATTGTGTGCGCCGAGGCTTTTGCTCATCTTTTTTGAGGGCTCGGTGAGCGACATTATCCTCGAGCCCCCCGCAAGGTACGCCTGCGGTTCCGGGAATACGTCCCCATAGATAGATGTATATTTAGAATTAAAAGCTCGAACGATTTCCCTGGTCAACTCCAGGTGGGGGAGCTGGTCCTCGCCGACGGGGACTATCGTGCTTTTGTAAAGGACGATATCCGCCGCCATCAAGACCGGATAGCTCAACAACCCCATATTTACCTGTATCTTTAATTGCTTGGCTTTCTCCTTGTATGTCGGAACCCGCTCGACCCAGGAAACCGGGGTTACCGAGTTCAAAAGCCAGGCCATCTCTGCATGTTCAGGGACGAAGGACTGTATCAAGAGGGTGCTCTTGTTCGGGTCGAGACCGGCTGCCAGGTAATCCAGCGCCGCGTCGAAAACCCGCTTGGGCATGTCTTCAGGCGCATACGGTTCGGTTATCGCATGAAGATCGACGATGCCGAATATCCCTTCGAAGCTGTCCTGCAGTTCGATCCAGCTCTTTATCGCTCCCAGGTAGTTACCTATATGAAGCTCGCCCGTCGGCTGGATTCCGCTGAAATAGCGCTGTCTCATTCACCCTCTCATCTGGTTACCGCTGTACCGGTTTTATCCTTCACATTCCCTTATTACTTTCATAAACTCGCGAAGTTTGTATTTATCTTTCTTGCCGGGTTTTAACTCGACGCCGCTGCTCACATCAACCGCAAACGGTTTTACGACCTTTATGGCGAGGGCGACGTTTTTGTGATCGAGCCCTCCGGCCAGGATCAACGGCTTCCTGGATTCCAGGTTGCGGACCAGTTCCCACTTCAAATGGATGCCGGTTCCCCCATATTGCCCGCGGGCATAGGCGTCTACCAGGTAGGCGACGACATTGCTTGCGGGGTCGAGCAGCGTCTCGGCTTCGAACTCGTTTTCGTGGAAGATCCAGTCTTCGATCTCGGTGTAGTTGCGCATTCTGAAACCCTTGATGACCCTCTGGTGGAACTGCTGGCAATACGAGCCGGTTTCCTCGCCGTGAAACTGCAGGGCATCAAGCTTGCAGTAGTTGGCGATGGATTTGACTTCGCGGGCCGGGTGGTTTACAAAAACGCCCACCGTCGAAATAAACGGCGGCAGCTCCGCGATGATTTCAGCCACCGTATCGGGCTTTACCTTTCGCGGGCTTTCCGCAAAAACAAAGCCCAGCGCATTCGCCCCCAGCTCCGCCGCCAGAAGCGCATCCTGCATATTCGTTATCCCACAAATCTTCACACGAGTCACCAAACAACCCTCACTCTCGACCCAGAAAGGTTTTCTCCTGGATTCTGGCTCCTGACTCCTGGCTTCTATCTTGCATTCTAGACCCTACGTTATTCGTTGTCTGGGCCGCAGGCCAGTGCGAAATCGTAATCTATTAGATCCTCTTTCAGGTAGTTGTCGTATGCCGTCATATCGAAATAGCCGTTTCCGCTGAGACCGAAGAGAATGACCTTTTCCTCGCCGGCCTCTTTGGCTTTGAGGGCCTCGTCGATCGCCTGGCGGATTGCGTGCGAGCTTTCCGGCGCCGGGATGATTCCCTCCGCCCGCGCAAACTGAATTGCCGCTTCAAACACGTTTGTCTGCTTGTACGCAGTCGCCTCGATTATGCCTTTGTCATACAGCAGGCTTATGATCGGCGAGTCGCCGTGGTATCTCAAACCGCCTGCGTGAATGCCGGCCGGTATGAAATCGTGACCTAGCGTATACATCTTTGCATACGGCGTCATTCCGGCGACATCTCCCAGATCATACCGGTACTCGCCTTTGGTCAACGTCGGGCACGCTGTCGGCTCGACTGCAATCACCCTCACGTCTTTACCCGCAAACTTGTCCTGGATAAACGGGAAGGACAGACCAGCGAGATTGCTGCCGCCCCCGCAGCACCCGATTACTATATCCGGATAATCCCCGGCCATCTCCATCTGCTTCTTGGCTTCAAGGCCGATGACCGTTTGATGCAGGAGCACGTGGTTGAGAACGCTTCCGAGGGCGTAATGCGTATCGTCCCTGGTTGCGGCCTCCTCTACGGCCTCGCTTATCGCTATACCGAGAGAACCCGGTGAATTCGGGTCTTGCTCAAGAACCGTGCGCCCCGCGTTCGTCAGGTTGGTCGGGCTCGCATGCACGGTGGCCCCGTAAACCTCCATTAACGAGCGGCGGTAAGGCTTTTGCTGGTAGCTGACATTGACCATGTAGACGACGCACTCCATGTCGAAGAAATTGCATGCCATAGAGAGCGCGCTACCCCACTGACCCGCACCGGTCTCGGTCGTTAATCTGTTTATACCTTCTTGCTTGTTATAATATGCCTGTGCGATAGCCGAGTTCGGTTTGTGGCTACCGGTGGCGTTTCCACCTTCGTACTTGTAGTAGATTTTAGCGGGAGTATCCAGGGCTTTTTCAAGCCTGCGCGCCCTGTAGAGCGTCCCCGGCCTATACAGTTTGTAGATCTCGATGACTTCGTCGGGAATCTCGATCCAGCGCTCGGTGCTCACTTCTTGCCCGATGAGCGCCATCGCAAAGAGGGGAGCGAGATCGGCGGGGCCTATCGGGTCTTTTGTCGCTGGATGCAGATACGGCTCCATCGGATAGGGAAGATCCGCCAGGATATTATACCAGGCCGCTGGAATCTCCTTTTCACTTAAGATAAATTTGTTAGTTTCCAACTAGAACACTCCTTTTCTTTACTCACTAATCACGCACTAAACTACTCATGAAATTACGCTTTTATAAATGACTGATATTTGTCAGTTTGGCCAGTTTCCCGGCCGGATCTTTGCTTTTAAGTAACGATTCCCCGATAAGAAACCCCCTCGCTCCGGCATCCAGCAGACTCTTGATATCTGAGCTGCGAGAAATACCGCTTTCACTTATGACAATCCTATCATCCGGGACGAATTGCATCAAATTAATTGAGGTATTTAAATCGGTTTTGAGCGTATCCAGGTTGCGGTTATTGATACCGAGAAGCCTCGCGCCGCTCGCAATCGAAACTTCGAGTTCGACCCTGTTGTGCGACTCGAGCAAAACCTCAAGACCAAGCTCGTGGGCCAGGTTTAAGAATCGCAGGATTTGCGTATCGCTTAAAATGGCCGCTATCAACAAGATCACATCCGCCCCGTAGGCGTAGGCCTCATATATTTGGTACTCATCGATAATGAAGTCTTTTCGAAGGATGGGGAGCGACGTACTGCGCTTTACCTCAAGCAAATCTGTCGGGCTCCCCCCAAAGTACTTCTCGTCTGTAAGCACGGATATACCCGCCGCACCGCTGCTTTCATAGATCGTTGCAAGCTCGGTCAAGCTATACCCGCAGTTCATGTCACCGCCAGAGGGTGAGCGTCGCTTTATCTCAGCGATGATGGGCACCTCGCGCAAGCGGATGCTTTCGATGAGGCTGCGGCGTTCGATGCCGTCACCGGGCTTCATCTCGTTTACCGGGCTGAGCTTCTTTAACGCCTCGACATAAAACTTTTTGTCCTCGACGATTTGATTGAGAATCACTTCAATTCCCCTACGCTCGGTTTGGCGCCGAATTCGCGCAGCGCCTCGAGTTTGGCAAGCGCCCTGCCGCTATCGATGGATTCTTTAGCCATTTGCATACCCTCTTCAAATGAGGATGCTTTGTCGGCGGCGATCAACGCGGCGGCGGCGTTCATCAAAACGATATCTCGTTTCGGGCACTTGGCGCCTTTTAGAACCTGTAATGTCAGCCCGGCGTTGTCCTCTGCGGTGCCGCCCCGCAAGTCCTCGATCGTCGCCCGTTTTACGCCGCACTGCTCGGGGATGATCTCGTATGTCTCGACCTCGCCGTTTTTAAACTCTGAGATAACGCTCTCACCGGTGGTGGAGAGTTCGTCAAGGCCGTCATGTCCGTGAACGACAAGGGCGTGCTTTATGCCGAGGTTTCCGAGAACCTGCGCCATGACTTCGATCAGCTCACGGTCGTAGACGCCCAACACCTGTGCGGTTGCGCCCGCGGGATTGGTGAGGGGGCCGAGGATATTGAACACAGTGCGCACACCAATCTCGCGCCGAGGCCCAATCGCATGCTTCATCGCGCCATGGAAGTTGGGTGCGAACATGAAGCCGATCCCGATCTCTTCAATTGCGCGCCGCACCTCGTCGGGGGTCATATCGATTCGTACGCCGAGGGCTTCAAGAACATCCGCGCTTCCGCTCTTGCTTGAAACCGAGCGGTTTCCATGCTTTGCGACCGGTACGCCCGCGCCCGCCACGACAAACGCAACGGTCGTTGAGATATTAAACGTATGCTGCTGATCTCCACCGGTGCCGCAGGTGTCTACGATGTCAACGACATCGGGCGTTATCCTTCTCGCTTTATCTCTCATGACTTTTGCGAAACCGGATATTTCATCAACCGTCTCGCCTTTCATTCTAAGTGCGGTAATGAACGATGCGATTTGCGCCTGCGTCGCCTCCCCGCTCATGATGATATCCATCACTCGTTCGGCTTCATCCCTTGTGAGGTCTTTGCTATCGATAACGGTTTTTATCGCTTCAACTACCATTTTCTCTCCTCCTTAATCCTAGCCAACAGCGATTCTGTCTATGCGGTCGGCTCCAAGAAAATTCCTCAGGATGGCCTTTCCTTCGCTTGTGAGTATCGATTCGGGGTGGAATTGCACGCCCTCTACGGGGAACTCGCGGTGCCGTAGTGCCATAATCAACCCGTCTTCGGTCTCGGCCGATATCTCGAGACAGGACGGGAGCGTTTCTTTCTCGACGATGAGCGAATGATACCTGGTGGCGGTAAAAGGATTGGGGATACCCGAAAATATCGTCTTGCCATCGTGGAGTATCTTCGATGTCTTGCCGTGAACCAGCGTACCCGCGTGGACGACCTTTCCGCCGAATGCCTCGCCTATCGACTGGTGCCCGAGGCATACGCCAAGCACCGGGATAGTCCCGGCGGCTTCCTTTATCAGGTCGATGGATATCCCCGCGTCCTCGGGTCTGCCCGGGCCCGGGGATATAACGATACGGTCGGGCTTCATCCCCATAACATCCTTGACCGTTTTTTCATCGTTCCTGAACACAACCAGCTTCTCGCCCATCTCTGCAAGGTACTGGACCAGATTAAATGTGAACGAATCGTAGTTATCGATCATCGCTATCATATGCGTTCCCTCCTGCTTCTTTCTAACGCTTCTCTTATCAACAAACCATGTGCCCTAATTACGGTTGTTAGCGATTGGCGATTAGAAATCTGATTGTTTTAATCGCTAATCGCTCTTCGCTAATCGCTGCTCTTAAATCGCTCTTTGCTACAATAAAAAAAACCCTCAATCCCATATGGGACGAGGGTTATAATCTCGTGGTGCCACCCAACTTCACAGTTGCTAAGGGATGAGATTCTCTCTTTCACCTTAGACTACTGCCTTAGCGCCGAGGTACTTCGAGCTTTAAGCTCGTTTATACCTGCCTCCTTGTAACGGTGGAGGATCCGGTGGTGCTACTTCGCATCTGTTGTTCGCACCTACACCTCAGGGGCCCACTCGACTGGTAACACTGGTACCGGCTTTCACCATACCCGGTTCGCTTCTTACCGGTTAACTCAGTCTACTTTCCCCATCAACGGCATCGTTTTTATAATTAACATGACAATAGCACAGGCTTTTGGTGGGTGTCAATCCTTTGCTCTATTTTGTCTTCTGTTTAGCCTTTGTTGCCTGTGCTTTTGGCATTACATCAGCCTGCTCTTTATTTTTCCCGATCAGCAGGGTATAAAGGCAAACATCGCCTTTTAGCAATCCGTCTGCATTATCCGTGGATAAAGACAACGACTTAAGTGCCTGTGAGCCGTAACTTATATCTTCCAAAATGTTGCTCTTGCACACAAGGGTCTCGCTGTGAATCGGCTTCCCATCGACATATGTTTTTCCCAGGATTAATTCCCGAACATTTTGGTGGCAAACACAGAATGGGTGGACAATTGCGCGATCGGGATACTTTTTCCTGTACGAGTCGGTTAGAGCGATAAGCGCTTCATAATTCTTGTCGCTCAGCTCGATTATCGTCGCCCTGAAAGGACATATCGCAGTTGCGTAAATATCGTTGCCGCGCAGCAGCGGTATCGACTCGAGTTTTGAGATGCCGGCTTCGCCCTTTTCAACGGCACCGAAGAATTCCTGCTGATCTGCATAATGCTCTTCTGGGAACGATTGTCCCATCTTAAGAAGAGTATCCTCGATCAGCCTGACGGAAACATCGAGCGAAGGCGCGCCCACATTTGAGAGGGAGTTTAAGAGGCCCTCGACAACCGGCCGGCGGGTCGCCGATCCGGTGATCAGGTGATCCGCCTCATACTGATCGCCGATTTTATATCCTTTATTGGTTATCGTATATTCCAGAATCGCATTGCTATGTGCACTCGCCCTGTGCTTGAGGACCAGAAGCGCCTTGCGCACCCTCGACTCTAGCTCAACGTACTTGAGCTGGATGATCGTTTCAACGATGTAGGGGAGGCCGAACTCAAGGCCGCCCACATCGCCCATAAACACCCTGTCCTCCTGGAGCAACACGCTGGTGACCTTGTGCCGTCTGAAAGAGTTGACCATCATATAAGCGAGGCTTCTCATTTTTCTAGATTCTTCCTCGATGACCTCTAGATGGTTAAATGCATCTACGACGGCCCTTTTCACGCCATACTTGAGAATCGCCTCATCGAACTCACCGCCGGGCTTTCTTACCATGCTCAAGAAGACTTCGGGGTTTGTAAATATCATCTTCAGCTTGCCGGCTTTTTCGTACGCTTCAAGATCGATCCCGATCGAGCGGGCATCTCTATAGAGAGAACCCGAGAACTCCTCGAACGTTACATAAAGACCGGCTTCCCCGTTTTCGATACCGGTCGCGAGAAACTGTAGTCCTAACGTTGTCTTTCCTGTGCCTGGAGCGCCTTTGACCATGCATGCGGCGCCGTCGTATAAACCGCCGCCCAGCATCCGGTCTAAAGTGCCGATTCCAGTCTTGATTCTCTTTTCCATACTGCTTCCATCCTTTGGAACCGATCCTAAATTGAGTTATCCTGCTCGTGTCGAGACATTGGCCGCTACTAAATAAGCTGTCATTTGTCAACATAGAGCATAACAGTTATATTTTAGGTGAAGTTTGTGAAAAGAGCAACATTGAGGGGGAGTAGCGAGCGGCGATTTTAATTCTTCCGATTTTCCGCATCGCTATAGGTTCCGCGGGCCGCATTTGTGGTTTCG
>NZ_JBTSLF010000119.1:0-8053 GCF_054640775.1 Candidatus Aquicultor sp.
TGCCTCTTTTGCGCCCAGTCCATCGAGGTACTCATTAACAGGGCACCTTCCGTTTGTAGTTTTGTAAAAGACCAAGCTCCACTGACCCACAGGTACAGTATAGCATAGACGCTATATTTTGCCACCCCTAAACAAGAAAGCTCAGTTTGCATTCGCTAGCTGGAGTAGAAATAATCGTTGCATCAGGGGATAGAAAAGGACATGAATCAGCCGCTTTGCAAAAAAGAGTTGGTGTAAACGCCATTGCTTTGTTGCCTGCTACCCGTTGATGTCGGCATGGTTTATGTAGAGCAGGTTCAGGAGTGTGCCGAGGGCAAATGTACCGGCCAAAATAGCATATGATACAGGTTTTATCGGTGTGTTGTGCGTAATCGACATGATGAGCGTGCCGGGGATCGTCCAGGGTATCAAGTGGGTATAGTCGCTGTTGATGAGCACCGGTTCGACATCGTGGCGACGCTGGCAAACCCAATTGGCGCGATATAGCCTTTACCGAGCATCGCGATGAAAGCCGTCACCGGCAATACGAGATAGATGAGGACTGTGGTGAGGATAAAGCGCCACAAGGATATCTCAACAACCGACCACGAAAGTCCCTTACTCATCCAAAATCAATATATCGGGCGAATGCAGAAGGGCACGGGCGAGTCCAAGTCGCTGCTTGTTTCCAAGCGAGAGCCTTCCGGCCCTTTTATCCCTCTCATATTCCAACCCTGCCAGCTCGATAGCCCGGTCGACCGGTTGTGTGCTTTTTAGCCCGACAAGCTTTCTTTTGATATCGAGGTTATCATAGACGGTTAGGTTCGGATAAAACGTCGGCGTTTCGACCATCGATCCTATAAATTTAAAAATGTGCGCATTATTCATCGAAATGCGCTTACCCATGATCTCCACAAATCCGTTCGTGGGTTTTATAAGCGCCAGCAGCATACGAACGGTCGTTGTTTTGCCTGCCCCGTTTTTGCCGAGGAACCCATAGATTTCTTCCCGACGCACGGTGATGTTCAATCCGTTTACCGCCCTTTGTTTCCCATAGGTTTTTGTAAGGTCAAACGTTTGAATAATATGCTCACTTGCAGAGAACACAGTCATCATTATCACCTCGATAGTAACAACACAACGAGAGCATCAGATGTGACATGGGGCTAAGGTCTTTTCCACTTCCGAGCAAGTAAAGGCTCTTCCGAATCCTAATGAAATCCCTCATCCCCTGAGCTAATTTTGATAATAATTTAGCATGAAAAAAGGGGTGTTACTGGGCATCCCCAGGTAAAACACATCATCAGAGATAAATTGGATTTGTATGCAAGTTTTGTAACAAAGCGAATTGATATTTCTGGATAGAAATATAGGTGGAGCATAAATACGGTAGAGAAACTGGTTGTGGTCGTCTAGGAGGGCAAAATGGATGAAAATGCCTGGAGAAACTATCTAGAACGCATAATTGAGACCATAGCCGAGAGCATATTGGTTGTCGATAAAGATGGTTTGATAGTTTACGCAAATGCTTCAGCCGAAACGGTGCTTGGCGTTAAACGCAGTAGCTTGATCGGCGCCCCCTATAATAAGCCCGGATATAATGTCACTACCTTGGACGGCAGACCTTTTCCAGTCGAGCAACGGCCTTATGCTCAGACCTTACGAACAGGCAAGCTACTGCGCAACGTCGAGTATGTCGTTGTGCGCCCAAACGGCTCGCGGGTAATCGTGTCGGTGAATGCCACGCCTCTCTATAATGATAAAGACGATATTGTAGGCGTTACTTTATCATTTACCGATATTACGAGGCGAAAAAAGGCTGTTGCGAAGGTAAACGCAAGCGAAAAAATATTACACACGATTACCTCGGTGTTGGGCGAGGGCGTTTTTGTGCTGGATGAGGATGACAAGCTTACCTTCATGAATCCTGAGGCCGAACGCCTATTAGGGTGGATCGAATCGGAACTGCTCGGAAAGGATATGCATGAGACAGTCCACTTCCAAAAGGCCGATGGAACACCGCTGCCTGCCGCTGATTGCCCGGTGCTAAAAGTTACCGGCGCCGGCAAAACTTATCGCACCGAGGAGGATGTTTTTACCCGCAAAGACGGGAGGCGCTGCGTGAATCTGAGGCCAGGCTCCGTACATTAGTCGAGCAAATCCCAGCGGTTACCTATATAGCTGCGCTCGATCCGGCAAGCACTACCCTCTACGTTAGCCCCCAGATCAAAGAGATACTGGGCTATTCTGAGGCCGAATTTATGAGTGATCCGGATTTCTGGCGCAAACACCTTTATCCCGATGATTATTCGCGGGTCATGGATGATCTTGCTGTATCGCACGCCGCCAGCGCGCCATTTATTACAGAGTACCGTATGTTTACCGGTGACGGCAGCGTGAGATGGGTCCGCGATGAGGCGGTGGTTGTACGGGACGATACCGGTAAGCCCTTAGTCTTACAGGGTGTGATGTTCGATATTACCGAAAGCAAACGGGCAAAGGAATTAAGTGATGCCCTCAACAGAGTTAGCGTCGCAATAAACTCAACCCTTGAATTTAGCGAGATCATGCAGAGCGTAGTGGTAGAGTCGACAAGGGCGATAGGGTGCGAATCGGCAGCGGTAATTCTACGCGAGGATGATTATTGGGTCGCGAGGTACGTCTTCGGATTTCCACAAGATATAATTGGGAGAAAACTAACCGGTGAGCAGATACCAATTGTACCGATCGCCGCCAGCAAGAAAGAAACGCTCGTTAGTAACGATGCCTTACACGATAGAAGGGTCAACGGCAATACGGCTAAACGGTATAATGTTCGCTCGTTAATGACCGTTCCTTTACTGCTCAGGGATGAAGTTATCGGCGCGATAACGTTCTATTACCATTCAGCGCCGGTCACTTTTGACCACACTCAGATTGATTTTGCCGGTAAACTTGCGAGCTCGGTTTCGCTGGCGCTGGAGAACGCAAGGCTCTATTCGGCGCAACGTCATATCGCAGATATCCTGCAGGAATCGCTTCTCACTATGCCTGAGCGCATTGAGGGTATGACCTTCGGTTACCTTTATCGCTCTGCAAGCGAGGCGGCAAGAATCGGCGGTGATTTCTACGATCTCTTCGAAATCGAGCACGGTAAAATCGGCATCATTATTGGAGATGTCTCCGGTAAAGGTATAGAGGCGGCCGCGCTTACTTCAATGGTGAGAAATACAATTAAGGCGCATGCTTATGAGGGTGGCACACCTGCCCTGATTATGGCAAAGGCTAATGATATGCTTGTAAAAACTTCTCCGCCTAACATTTTCATGACGGCCTTTTTCGGTGTGCTCGAGCTCGACACAGGCAAGCTCACCTACTGTAGCGCCGGGCATCCCCCTGCAATGATAAAGAGAGGGCCACATGTTCAGTTGCTTGCTAAAAATTCTCCGATGATTGGCGGGTTTCCGGGGATGCATTATAGAAGCGGCAAAGCGAACCTTAAGAAAGGCGATATATTATTACTTTATACCGATGGCATAATCGAAGCGCGGGATAATGGGGAGTTTTTTGGTGAGCAAAGATTGGTTGATCTCTTAAAAGACCTGCAGCCAATGCCCGCCAAAGAGGTGCCGGGAGCATTGTTCGACCATGTCATGGAGTTTACCGACGGCGAACTATCGGATGATGTCGCCATCCTCGTCGTTTCCCCTGAGAAGTAAGTGAAAATCACCGTTTATTGTGCTAATAACAGGCTTATTACCAGGCATAATGCATCGTTACACATTGCGCCGGGGGTGCTTCGGCTGGACATTCGGGCAAATTTACGCTATAGTAATGGACTATACAGTCCTTCAGCCAAACGGTAAAAGGGCTTACATAATGAAGAAAACGGTCAATAACAGCACTAGATAGCAGAATTAATCACAGATTTTCGATTACAAGATTCTTATATCGATGCCACGATATAAACCTCCATTCGCCGCAGCACTAAACCTAATCCAAGACCACAAGATCTAATAGAATACTGCATGCTTACGGTGCCATCATGCGCAAAGGAAGCTGATGGACGGGGCTTAAGCCTTGTAAAAATTTACAGCAAGGCGGGAGTTCGGCTTGAAACGCGATTTATCTGGCGAATATGTTTACAAAAGAACGCAAAAAGCCATAAACGCTCCTTAAAATCAAAAATTAGGTGGGGGTGCTTAGTGAAGAAATACAAAAGTTTCTCGATTCTCGGTTTAGCAATGCTCCTTACGGTTGTGATGTTGCATGTATCAGCGGCTCAATCTCAGCATGATGGGACTATCGCACAAGTAAGATCAAATAGTGCCGCTACGACGACGGGCGTTTCAAGCGGTACAAGTAATGCGCATAGCACAAGTGCCATAAGCAACGGAGTCGTCAGGTTTGCCAGTTTAAATGCGAGTGCTGGCAGTACGAGTGGCTTGTCTTCAGCGTCGGGACAGGCGAAACCGTACCTGGTAAGCACTAAGAAGACCACTAAAAAGCACAAGAAGAAAAAGCACAAAAAGAAGAAACATAAGAAGAAAAAGAAGAAGAAACGCAGGCATAGCCATCGAGGGAGGCGCGTCGTCGTTTCCAGGGGCGCCTATAGGTCATGTGATGTCGAAGCGGCAGTCAGGCGCGTTGGTGCGACCTATTGGCCTTCGAAAGCCGACCAGGATGCGCTTGTGTATATATATAAACACGAATGTGTGACTCCTGGTACCATCAGCTCGGCGGGATACTACGGATTATTCCAGCTCGGCAATCCGCCGAAATGGATGGTCTTAGGGGATCCGGCCAGTGAGGCTAGAGCCGGCTGTGAGTATATCAAGCGCCGCTATGGCAACCCATCTAAAGCCATGGCATTTAAGAAAAAACGCGGGTGGTATTAGAAACACATCCATAATATCTAATTAAATCGAAAGCCCCGGCGAGTTGCCGGGGCTTATTTTTATTGATAACGTAACCTACTACCTTCTAAATTCAAGCTCTGGACTCGAACTGCCAGCTGCCCACCTGGATCGATGCGACACCGTTGAACTCGTCCGGGGCCAAATCAAAATCGTCTGAGACTTCAAATGGCATCGCATAGTACAACACCAGCATCAGTTGGTTTCTATCTTTCAATTGGACCACCCTGGGCTCGTAGTCGAACTCGTAGCCGGTTATGTTGAGGTCTTTGAGCATCTTTTCGATCTTGATGACGCTCCATGTGCCCGAGCTTTTTAGTGCCGGAACGCCGATTCTCTCTAGAAACCCTCTTAATATAGTCGTCCTTGCCATAAGTCTCACCTCCCGATTACTATCCCGATGTTTTCACCGGGAACCGTCATTGCTTTCAGCTTATCGCCTTAATTTCACTATACAGGCCGATCGGGAAATCGATAATAAAAACCTGGTAAATGACCTGATGCGGTGTCTAATGGCGCCATTTCGGACGTGGATGGCGGGTGAAAACCGGTGGGCCGTATACGGTGCCGCTCGCCGGATATCGATGGCGGGCGAACGGTAGGATCATGGCTATAAGCAAGCGCCGGCAGTGGTTAAAATTGTCGATAAATGGTTATTATAAAGGTACTTCCACTGCGATTGAGCAAAGACAACGGTGACTAATGAACGGACCCAGGCTTCTTTTTCATATATTTATCAGGGCGTTATATGTTTTTGCGAGCATGCTTCTCATGCTGACCTTGGCGTTTTTTACCACACTTTACTTTAACGACCCGAAAATGGCGCGCGATTTTGGAAAGTCGTGTGTGTCGTGCAAAAAGCCGAGCATTACGGTATCGGCGTCCAAGATTCCCAAGGGCGGCGGTTTGGATTTGAGGGACTGGCGGGTCATCATCTCACCGGCGACAACCGAGCCCAAGGTGATGCCGGAGCTTAACCCCACCGAGCAGCAAAGTGCCGCCTTGAGCAGGGTTAATCATTACCGCAGCGTTGTCGGGCTTAAAGCCATCACGCTGAATAAAACCATCAACAAGGCATCGATGGCGCATGCGGCATATAACGTCGGCCATAATTTGTCCGGGCATGTCGAGAGCAACAGCGATACCGGCTTTACCGGCGCCTGGCCGTGGGACAGGATGCGCTACTTCGGCTACGATGAATTTACTTATGCCACAGAGGTCTGCAGCATGCGCTGGTCGTCTGCACAGTATCTCTTGCGGATCGACCCCCAGTGGGCTATCGACGGCTGGGTGGATACGGTGTATCACCGGTTGCCGATCATAAACCCAAACGTGTATGAGACCGGTTTCGGGGCGGCGAAAGCGGGGGATCGCGTGGCCTACGTTATGGATTTTGCCAACCCCGGGTTCCCGACCTCAAGGAAGATTACTTACTACCCTATCGACGCCCAGACAAATGTTCCGGTGAAGTTCACCGGTGATGAGACGCCGGACCCCCTGCCGGGCACAAAGTATCCGGTGGGGTACCCGATTACGGTTACGTTTAACGGCTATAAGGATATCAAGGTCGTCGATGTCAAACTTGCCGATAGTAATGGGGTCGACATCGAGTTTTATAAAATAACGCCGTTTTCTGACAAATATATCAGGGATTCTATCGCGATTATCCCAAAGCGTCCGCTGGAGTACGGGATGAACTATCGCGTGAGCGTTAACGCCAACGCAGATGATGATTCCATCTACCTCGACTGGCGTTTTAAGACCAAGACCTCCGATTAATTTCGTATCGCTGGGGGGTAAGTAGTGCTATGCTTGTGATATCGGGGCAAGCAGCTTTTCTGATAGGTTGCTTGCCGCTACAATAAAGGGAATTATTCACTGGAGCACGCTACGCGCTCGCGGACTTGGGGGTATTTAAGTATGCGACTTATTCCGGCGATTCTAAGCACTACACTTGACGAATATCGGCGTAAACTGATGCTGGCGGAGTTGTTGTCAGGTACGGCTCAGGTTGATTTTGCGGATGGCCGATTCGTGCCTATGAACAGCATTTCACCGGTCGAGGCGGCCTCGGTAACGACAAGCTTGCGCCTTGATGCCCATCTGATGGTGAGCGATCCCGTTTCGTACCTGAAACCGCTTAAGGGTACCGCTTTTAAAAGGGTATTTTTTCATTATGAAGCCGTGTCCGATCATCGGGATACTATCAATAAAATCAGAGAGCTGGGGTTTGAGGTTGGTTTGGCCGTGAATCCCGGCACATCGGTCGGCAAACTTTTGGGACTGGCGAAAGAGGTGGATTCGGTCCTCTTTCTTGCCGTTAATCCACAGGTTAAAGGGTCGCCGTTCGAGCTGTCGGTCCTCGAGAAGATCAAGGGCTTAAGGTTGTTGCAGCCGGACGTCGAGTCCGGTATAGACGGCGGGGTCAGGCTTGAGTTGCTTAATGACATAGCCGATGCTAAGCCCGATTTTATCTGCGTTGGACGCGCCGTTTTCAATGTGTCGAATCCCGAAGATGCGTTCAAAGAATTCGAGACGCGTCTGCAACCATTTGGCCAATTGCAATCACCTAGATTATTTGGCGGAATCGAGGGAATAAGAGAGCGTAAAAGCGGTGGTGAGGGCGCTGACGATATCCGAACTTGAGATTTTAGAGTTAGAATTACTAGCAAATACTATCCGCCAGGATATAATCCGTATGCTGGTCAAAGCCGAAAGCGGACATGCAGGCGGTCCGTTGGGAATGGCCGACGTTTTCGCCGCACTCTACTTCAATATTTTAAACCACGACCCGAGCAACCCGTTCTGGGATGAGCGGGACAGGTTGATTTTATCCAACGGCCATATCTGCGCGGTACGCTACGCCGCTATGGCCCGTGCAGGGTATTTTCCCGTGGACGAGCTGTTGACGTTTCGCAAACTTGGCTCACGCCTGCAGGGGCACCCACACAATCTCTCGCTGCCGGGGGTAGAGAACACGGGTGGTCCGCTCGGGCAGGGGCTTTCGCAGGCTGTCGGCAGAAGCCTCGCCGGGCGCATGGATGACAAGAAGTACCATGTGTATTGTGTGTTAAGCGATGGCGAGCATAATGAGGGCCAGACATGGGAGGCGCTGCTTTTTGCAGGCAATCATGCAATAAGGAATTTAACGGTTCTATTAGACAGGAATAATATCCAGA
>NZ_JBTSLF010000120.1:0-8010 GCF_054640775.1 Candidatus Aquicultor sp.
CCCGTTGCGGGCCAGTAGTTCGTCCTCGGCGTGTGAGATGACCGGCTTGTCCCACATCTTGGTATATTCAAGGG
The DNA here is from genome assembly GCF_054640775.1 of Candidatus Aquicultor sp. Classification (NCBI taxonomy): domain Bacteria; kingdom Bacillati; phylum Actinomycetota; class Candidatus Aquicultoria; order Candidatus Aquicultorales; family Candidatus Aquicultoraceae; genus Candidatus Aquicultor; species Candidatus Aquicultor sp. Next base: position 75 of record NZ_JBTSLF010000120.1, read on the forward strand.
CGCGGCGCATGAGCTGGCTGTTCATAACGCATTTGCCGTCATCCGAAAACCCGACTACGCCCGCTTTTATCAACTCGCCCATCTCCGAGAGGCGCTCTCCTGCTAAACCGTGGGTGATCGCGCCGATCGGGAAAACATTTCCAAAGCCGGCGTCTCTCGCCTGGCGTTGTATGTACTCGACGACCGAAGGCGAATCGGTCACCGGGTCGGTATTGGGCATGCAGGCGATGCTCGTAAAGCCGCCCTTTGCCGCCGCGCGTAGGCCGGTCTCGACCGTTTCTTCATCGGTCCGCCCTGGATCGCGCAGGTGGACATGCATGTCTACAAGCCCGGGGGCGACGACCATCCCCGAGGCGTCGATTACTTCGGCATCAGCCGTGAGGTGTTTGCCTACGGCTTCGATTTTTCCGTCCTCTATCAAAACGTCCAGCGTATCGTCGATGTTGTTTGCGGGGTCGATTACCCGTCCACCTTGTATCAAGTATCTACTCATCGCTATCAGCACCACCCAGCAGTAAATATAGTATGGCCATCCGAACCGCGACGCCGTTCGTCACCTGAGTGGTGATTACCGACTGCGGCATATCCGCGACTTCGGGGGCGATTTCGACGCCCCTGTTGATCGGGCCGGGATGCATCACAATCAAATCGGGCTTCGCCGCCTGCAGACGCTTCTTGTTAAGGCCGAAAAGCGTCGCATATTCGCGAAGCGATGGAAACAGCGGCTCTCCCTGCCGCTCGAGTTGTATCCTTAAGAGGTATAACACATCGACCTCGGGAAGAACCGAATCGAGGTCGTGCGAAACCTTTACGCCGAGCGATTCTACACCTTTTGGGATTAGCGTCGGTGGACCGATTACGGTAACCTCCGCACCCATTTTCTTTAACGCCAGTATGTTCGACCCGGCCACACGGCTGTGGAGAATATCGCCGACGATGGCGACCTTGAGCCCGTTGAGCGTCCCGAAAGCCTGGCGGATGGTAAAGAGGTCGAGAAGCGCCTGCGTGGGATGCTCGTGCGAGCCATCCCCTGCGTTGACCACGCTGCAGTCCATATGTTTAGCGAGAAGCGCCGCAGAACCGGAGGCCGCGTGGCGGATAACCACCAGGTCGGCCGCCATGGCTTGAATGGTCTGGGCGGTATCTTTGATGCTCTCACCCTTAACGACAGCGCTGGTACTCTTTGAGATATTGACCGTGTCTGCGCTCAGGCGCTTTGCGGCAAGCTCGAATGAGGTCCTTGTCCGCGTACTCGGTTCGAAGAAAAGGTTGATGACCGTGCGCCCCCTCAAGGTCGGAACCTTTTTGATCGGGCGCTCGGATACCTCCCGAAAAGACTCGGCCATATCCAGGATGAGGGTTATCTCATCGCTCGTCAGCTGGTTTATGCTCACTAAGTCCTTGTGTCGTAGTCCCAAGTTAGTTACCTCTCACCTCGTCACCGTTCTCACCTATTATCACAGAGTCTTCGCCGTCCGCTTCGGAGACGTTCACTTTGACGCGCTCCTTGCGTGCCGTCGGAATATTTTTGCCGACGTAATCCGCCCTGATCGGAAGCTCGCGGTGACCGCGATCTATGATGACTGCCAGCTGTATCGCGGCCGGTCTGCCGTAATCCATGATGGCATCCAGCGATGCGCGAGTCGTGCGCCCGGTAAACAGGACATCGTCGACCAGAATTATCGTTTTATCCGTGACATCGAATGGTATCTCGGTTTTGTATATCTTTGGTGAGGAGTGCGTTTTGACGTCGTCCCTGTAGAACGTGACGTCGAGAGAGCCGACCGGAAGCTCAACGTTTTCGATCTCCTTGATCTTTTCCGCAAGCCTGCGGGCAAAAAAAATACCGCGGTTGCGGATTCCTACTATCGCTAGATTATCCGCTCCACGGTTGTTTTCGAGGATCTCATGGGCAATCCGGGTAATTGCCCGGCCCATAGTTTCGCTATCCATAACCTTTGTTTTTTCCCTAAAACTCATAAACCGCTCCCTGTTTTAGTACAAAAAAATACCTTTTCTGCGAGTGCACGAAAAGATAGGCATGTTGTCGCGAAACGTTACTATTCGATTGCCAACCTTGCTAGCCTCGCAGGACTATTTTTAAAGGCCTCATATATAATATCAGAAACCCGGATGCCATGCAACCGGTTTTCACACACTCTCTACATGCAGGTCATCGAGTCTACGTCGTTTCAAACGAGCTCTAATCACCCTCCGGCTCGTCATCGTCTTCCATCTGGCGCATGCGCCGGCGCTTCTTTATGGGGGCCACGATTATGGCGAGGATACCGATGATGATCATCAGGTACCAGCCGAAATCCTGGAGGCGGGTGAGCCAGATGGCGATTGTCTGGTTGCGGGCGTAAGCGCGCCAATCGGAGTTGAGCTGGTCTTGACTGCGGCCGAGCACTTGCGTAAGGGCGGTGTCAAAATCCGCGCCGCCTTGCAAGCTCGAAATTATCTCATACAGCTTGGGTTGGCCGAATTTATCGATGATGAAGGTGATCATCATATACCCTTCTGCATAGTCCTGGGGCGTTGAAAAATCGCTGTCTGGCTGTTCTGAGCCTACGATGTCGGGGATATCCCTGGCCAGGGCGTATCGTTCAAGCTGGGCGGCCTCGATGCCGGGTTGAGACTCATGGATGGCCAGCCCCTCGATAAACCACTGCGGGACGGTGTTTATCCTGGGCACGCTATTAATGAAGATTATATGGTTTATCTCATGGCCTAAAGTCACAGTCGAGTTTCCGGCATTAAGCAGAATCGCTATTATATTCTGACCAGGGGATGCGTAACCGGCGGCATCGGCAGAGGGACTTTCGCTTAAAAAGGCGGAACGGTCGGTGTAGATATAGAGCTGTATCTTCTCGTTCTGATGGAAATCATAGCGCTGGGCCATGTTGTCGTAGATGGATTCGGCGGTCTGCCCTATCTGCTGCAGATCCGAGCGCTTTACGGCGCGGATTATAAAATGCGGCGATTCGTAAGTCGCCCAATCTCTTTGGGGCGTTATGGCATAGGCTTTGGAAGACGGAATCGGCGAGATCATCGGTACGATCGCTAGAAATGCCAGTATCAAGGCTAGGAGCGTATATGTTAACCGCCTAGTCGTTACCCGGTTCGGTAGTTTAGCCCCTCTCGATATATCCATCTATTGTAGTCCCTTAACTAGTTCAAGGAGGTCTGTGTTGGTGAGTGTGCTTACCATATGTATATTCCCATAATAAAACCCATCAAATATGGTATCTGGTTTAAGTGATGCAGCACTTACGGGAACAAAAAATGTCACCTGCTTTAATCCCTTGGCGCCCACCAGAGTTTTGTTCTGCTTAATACGATCGATTGTCCCGAAAAAGACAAAAACCGGCTCCCGGTGATACGTGAGGCGCACCGCTCTAAAGGCGACACCCCTCATTTTTATATAGGAGGCATCGCTTACGGGAGGTTCGTTTGCGGAAGCGCCGACCCGCAATACAATGCGCTCGCAAACGCTGGTGATTTTGCTATAAGACCCGTCTCCAGGCTTAAGCACTAGCCGCTTGCCTCCACTAAACACTTCGATTTGCTCGGGATTGCCGTAAATGGTGACGCCGGCGCTCGTCTTGTCAGCAGTGTGATTTTCTTCTGCGGGCTTAGATACTTTTGTCGGCCTAATATCTCCTTTTTCCAGGGGCTTAGTAACCTGCCTCGAACAGGATGCCAGCAAGGCCAGCGCCAATACCCCCGTGAGAAGAACAATGATCCTTTGCCGTTTTTTGGTATTCAACTCCTTGACCCCCTTCGCGTGCTTCGGTAAACTAAGTCAGGTACAGCCTACCAATCCGTCCCGTAGGAGAAACCGTGAGACTTAGTTATTCGGCCATTTCAACATACCAAAAATGCCCCCTCTCCTACAAATTTCTTTACGTCGATAAACTACCGACCAAGCCCTCGCACCATTTAAGTTTTGGCAGCAGTATTCACACGGCACTCGAATTCTTCTATCGCGTCGAGGTACCCGAGCCCTGTGACTTGGAGGATCTCCTGCAAGAGCTGGATAACGTATGGTTGCGCGATGGGTACGAGAGCGAGGCGTTGGAGCAGGAGTATAAAGAAAAGGGCCGGGCTATCCTCACTCAATTCTACCGGGAAAACGCCCCGTCGTTCGGCGTTCCGGTTGCGGTGGAAAAAAGATTTGCCGTAGATATGGATGGAATAACCCTCTCAGGGATCATCGACCGCATCGACCGGCTTGAGGGCGGCGGGCTCGAGATCATCGATTACAAGACAAACGGCAAACTACCGCCGAGGACGAAGATAGCTACCGACCTGCAGCTCCCCATCTACCACATGGCCGCCGAGCACCTCTACGGGATCGCACCGCAGAAGGTGACCCTGTATTTCCTGGTGCCGAACGAACGTGTGAGCGCCCAAAAGACAAAAACCGACATAAAGCGCGCGCAGGATACGATTCATAAGGTGGCTGAAGGTATCGGCGCAAAAAACTTCGAGCCCTTTAAAAACCCGCTCTGCCCGTGGTGTGATTTTATAGAATCATGTCCCCTTCACATGAACGACCCGGTTATGCTGGCGAAAGCCGCCGCTAACGGTAAGGTATCTAATGGAGTTCATGGGAATAATAAGGTCAACGGTGGCTCCGCTGCTGCAACGGCAACGGCGACGAGAGCAACGGAAGCGATCAAAGAACTGAAACAGAGTGCGACTGCGATTGAAAAAGCGGTCGATGAATATCTTGACCTGGTGAACCAGATCAGCAACGCCCGCTTACGGCTGGCAGACCTGCAAACGGTCATCCATAATTACTGCGAATCGAATAGCCTAACATCGATCAGCGGCACGCACGGACGCCTCGCACGCCGTGCGCACAAAACCACCCACTATAACGTGGACAAACTGCGTGATTTGCTCGAGCCCCGTGGTCTTTGGGATAAAGTCCTCGATGTAAACGGCCACTTCCTCAAGCAGCTTCTCGACGACGAAGATTCCCAGAGTGAGCTGCGCAAACTTATTGAGACCGCAAAGGAAGTCGAAGAAATCAGCTACGCCTTGTATGTCAAGGATGAGCTGGAAAAGCACTAATAAAAAGGACCAAATTCTTCCTTCAAACGGTTCCGTGAGAGTGCTAATATGATAACTACGAATCACTTACAAGTACACTCAATAACCCTTTGAGCAGCGACAACCGGTAAGGAGAGTATATGAGAAAATGGGGCGCGATATCCCTGTCCTCTCTTATGATCCTGGCACTAGCACTATCCTTAATTTCTTGCACGAAAACCAAACAGACCACCGGCAAGACGCAGCAAATAGAGCACATAACGCTACACAGAGAGATGTTCATAGGCGATTATGACGTAAAGGTCGTGCCGGAAATGGTCTCATATGGCGCTCTGCTCCCTGCTCTCTCTTTAAAGGATGACATACTGCCCATAAAACAAGTGCTCGGCTGGTTTAAACCAAAAACCGCCGTAAAAAAACAACATCCTAATGGCACGACGGCATGGGATGTTTCAGGCGATGAAACCGGTACTATCATCATATCGAGGAGTTCGGTGAGCTTTGCGTCGCCTGTCCTTGTAAATTCCGTAGGCCGGGCTGGTTTCCCCGGATTTGCGCCAATCTCGAAGACCGAAGCGGTCGCACAGGCTGTCGATTACATAAGAACACATGGCGGATTTCCCGTAGAAGCCAAGCTCATGCAGGCAAGTCCCGATACCCGAGGAGAAATCCGGACTAATGTGAACGGTAGACGGGTAAAGAGTGTCGGTACAATCGGGTATTCCGTAAGGTACGTTCGCGAACTTACGGGCATGCCCCTTGAGATGGATAGCATCGAGGTACGGATCAGCAAATTGGCGCCTGGCAAGTATGTAGTCGACCGGTACTTGCGCAATTGGCACCAGCTCTGCCCCGCAGGTAAGCGCAAAGAGGTCATACGCCCCGAGAAAGCGATTGAGATAGCAGTGAAGCATTTCGGGCCGATGACACACACGAAAAACGTGGTCGTTGGCCTGCTCGAACCCGTCTATTATGATCCCCAACAGCTTAATCGCATGGAACTGTGCGACAGCCCACCCTCGTCTATTCTTAAACCTGGTTGGAGAATACGCGTAACTGGTTGGGACGCAATCGTGGATGGCTCTACCGGCGAAATCCAGGGGAACGAGTATGGCGCCGGATATGGACCGGCCTCTATCAAGGCGATGCAGAAGTTTGAGGATGAATCTATCAGCGCCAAAATCCCTGTTCCGATATGGATAGGTCTTGTAAAGAACGGTAAGACTCTACGGCATTGGAGCCCGGGTGCCCGTGAGTTCGGCGTGATTCTTCACGAGTCCCAAAACATCCTAAGCAAAATGCGGCCATACTATGAGAAAAAGGCCGATATGATGGGGGCGAGCGGCGATACTCCCTTTACCTATCCTCAGGGCGGGTTGCTTCTTGTATACGGGCGCTCGAATGTTTTCTTTGTGACCGACAGTAAACTCGGCCGCGATATGGAGGAGAAAGATTTTCCACGGGACGGCTCGTGCAGGCTGGAATTTACGCGTGACGGCTATTATCGAATTTACGGCAGCGAAGCGTTCATTTGCTTTAATGAGAGCCAAGCGGATAACGCAAAGAGGTCTGAATATAATAAACAGCTCTACGGCGATGATCCCTTTACAAAGATCCTAATCAACGTGGGTGGCCCACGGTATATATTTACCGATGCTATTGCGTCGAACGATAAGCTTAAAAGTTTGGTAACTCGATGAGATAAAATCTCTTGTGCTACAATAACCTATTGGCAGAACATCAACTAGTCTTGAGGGGAGCTTTTGTAGTGGGATTTACAGCAAAAACAGCGACAATAAAATCGGTAGTTATAGTGGCGACGGCAGTATCGATGCTGCTTATGCTAGTAGTCGTGGGATGCACCGGAAAAACATCCCCTTCCAGCAGCAAAAAACAAAAAGCAAAAACTGCAAGCGCTAAGAAATCCCCAATGTGGATTGGAGAAACCACAGCTACGGTGGATGGGATCGTAGCAAGAGTCAATGCCAGCAGACACAAAGACCCGTACCCCGACAGACTCCCGGAAATAATGGCAACCGACAAAGGACCCGACCAAGGTGCTGTTATGAAGTGGTTTGCGCCGTTTCAAACCATCGAGGATACTGCGGCCAAGCCGTCTACCTTCTACCCCGTTGGCAGCCATTGGTTCCTGATCGATAAGAAGGGCAACAAGAAAGGTAAACTCTCTATCGATAAGTTCGGCGGCATTTACTATATGCGCATCGGACCAGCCGAGAAGAGCCCGATGTTTTTCCGGTATGGCGATGCCGAGCCGATGACTAAGGATTTTATCAAGAATCATGGCGGCGTGCCGGATGAAAAGCTCACCTTGGCGAGCCAGGGATTTAGAGAGGCGCAGCCTAACAGTCCCGACAAAATCGTTTGGCTTCAGCGAGGCTACGGTCATCAGTTCGATGGTGTCGATATTTGGGATGACCGGATTGAAGTCAGTATAACCAAGCTCTCTGGTGCACATTATTACAGGCGCTGGCATGAGTTTAAAGCTGAAGGTAGCGATAAAATCCTTCTCGGACCGGCCCAATCCCAGGTCATAGCCGAGCAAGTAATTAGGGCCTACAAAAAAGACTGGCAAACGCAGCCCGACAAATTCGCAAATATTCTCTCAGGCCACAAGCCCCTCTCTATCGAACTGCAGCAACTGGTCTATTTCGACCCAAGACCCCGCGACATCAGGCATTTCTATGATACGCAAGTTATTTACCATCCAGGGTGGATTGTGCGCGTGAGTAAAACCGAGAAAAGCCCTATGTACACGTACGTGGATGAGAGCGATACGGCCGATCGCACGGGAGGCGCAAAACCCGAGCCAACCGTTCTCGTAGATACACCTGTGGACAACGGTGACCCGCCCCAC
>NZ_JBTSLF010000121.1:0-7815 GCF_054640775.1 Candidatus Aquicultor sp.
CTTTTCTCGTTGTTAAATCAACCTTCAGGAGGGTGTTCGCGGCCTCGCTGCCGCCGCTTGCATATACGGCGAGCTGTTTCCCGTTCGGGTACCATCCTAAAACGGCGCACGGAACTGATCTAAACTTCCCTAAACCGAACGTTTTCCTTCCGCTTCCATCAAGGTAGTTGATGACGACAACGTTATACTTGGCCAGATGTTTTTTGTCTTTTCCACTTTTAGTGATCGTCTTAACATACGCAAGCCGCCTGCTGTCGGGCGACCAGTTCGCCCATCCGAGAACCGAATCATCGAGGGTGCGCCTGTTTTCGCCGTTGAGATCGACCAGGTATAAGAGGTCGGGCGAGGTGAAGTATGCCAACCGTTTATTATCCGGCGAGACTTTCAAGCCATCGACCTGCCCATTCTGTTTAAATAGCAGCTCTCTCTTCCCCACCCCGAGGGCGACGGTAGAGATAGCGGATATAATCCGGCCGTTTTCATTACCCCACTCGGAGAAGACTACTTTTGTTTTTCCCGCTACCGGCTCATTGCCCACAGGTTGCTTTGTCGTGCGACCGGACGAGCATCCGGTGACGATTACCGAGCTTATGATGAACAAGAACGCGGCAAGTAAAACTGTTGGAACTATTCTTTTAATCTCGCGAATTAAAGACATAGCCGCTCCTGCTACTTACTAATAGTAGTTGGTCATATTCTGCTCGATTTGGGCTTCGGTGCCTTCACCTATCATCTCGGGGCGTCCTATGGGAACGGTGTCGTCGAATATGAGGTGGGCTTTCTTGCCCCACTCGAGATCGAGGATATTGCCAGTGAGCTTGCCTTTTTGCTTAAGAAACTCCCGGCCGCGTGGGTTGGCTTTAAAGATGAACGATTCAGCGACATGGGTTGCGGCCATCCGTTTGACCTGGCGGTACATTTGCATGCCGATGGTGGCGTCTGAGAGTATGACGCCCAGGCCGTGGCAGCACGGGCAGGTTTCCGCCTGGAACTCGAGGAGCCCCTGGCTTACGTTCTTCCTGGTCATCTCGACAAGCCCAAGCTTGGATATCTCTATGACGCGGGTCTTGGTCCTATCTGAAGCGAGCGCCTCGTTTAGCACCCGGGATACTTCTTCCCTGTTATCGGGGTCTTGCATATCGATAAAGTCGATGACGATGATACCGCCGATATCGCGCAGCCGGAGCTGTCTGACTATCTCCCCGGCGGCCTCCAGGTTGGTCTTAAAAATCGTCTGCTCGAGTGTTGTTTTGCCGACATACTTACCCGTGTTGACGTCGATTGCCGTGAGCGCCTCGGTGTGGTCGATGCTGATATAGCCGCCGCTTCGCAGCCATACCTTGCGCTTCATGGCATTTTCGATGTCCTGATTGATGTTGTATTTATCGAAAAGCGGAAGCCGCTCGGAGTACAGCTCGACACGCTTGGCCAGCTCGGGGTCGGTGGACCCCAGGAAGTCCATGATGGCGTCGTAGTCTTCTTTGCCGTCGATGACAAGACGCCTGAATTCGGGCGAAAACAGGTCGCGCACGATCCTGAGCGCAAGCTGCGGCTCTTGATAGATAAGCTGGACGGGCGCAGCATCGCGTACCTTCCGGCTTATCTTTCTCCAATATAAGAGCAGGCGTTTTAAATCCGCCCGCAGATCGATAAGGTCTGCGCCCTCGGCGGCGGTTCGGGCTATAACCCCTTTACCGCGCGGTTTTATTCGCTCACAGATCTCTTTTAGACGACGACGTTCCTCTTCGGGCAGACGCCGTGACGTCCCCACGAAATCGGAATACGGCAGCAACACGAGGTAGCGCCCGGCCAAGGTCACCTGCGTGGTTACCCTGGCCCCCTTCGAGTCCATCGGCTCTTTGATAACCTGCACCAGGATATCCTGGCCCGGCTTGAGCAGATGTTGGATGGGCGGCATCGGTTCGTCTTCGTTTTTCCCGGGAAAAACGATTTCTTCCACGTATAAAAACGCGTTTCGCTCCACACCGATATCTACAAACGCCGCCTGCATCCCGGGGAGGATGTCCTTGACTCTTCCCAGGTAGATGTTGCCGACAATCGACGGGGCCTCCCGCCGCTCAAGGTATACCTCGACGAGTTCGCGGTCCTCGAGAACGGCAGCCCTGGTCTCGAAGGCGTCAACAGAGATCATTAACTCACGATTTGTCACGCTCACTTCCCATCTTCACACTTTCATAAAAATTATAAATATCTATCAACGGGTTCTCCCGGTTAACATACTGCTCGATGCGGTTAACTTCTGTAATCTTGAACCCTTCAATATCTGGGGAGATTTCAGACAGTTTACCGGCTATAAGTTCAGGGCGCGTACTGTCGCTATCGCCGACCGATATCAAGATGTGAAACTCGTGCTCATTGCCGCTCTCATGCACGATCTTCCAATCGAGAATAGCTACGTTTGTCTTTACCCATTTTTCCTTTCCCTTATGCCGTACCAGCAACCGCTCTTGGCCCCTGATTTGTTCGATAAGGGATGCGATATCAACGGAATCGACATCGAACTCGGCCTTCACCCGATACGCCGCACTTTGTACGGCGCTCGTAATCGAGGGCTTCTTATCACGAATATATTTCGCCCTGTAGATGCTTAATCCCTCTGGCAATGCGGAAGTTATTTTCTTTATTAGCTCATCTTCGGGAACAGGATACACCAGCTCTGCCTGCAAGTATTCCGCCGAACTCGCAACACCGACGGAAAGCGCCGGGCCGTGGGATACCTTGGGCCTTGGACTAAATCCACCACTGACCTGGACCTCGACGCCGGCACGCCGGAACGAGCGCTCGAGAGCACGTATCAGTTCCAGGTGAGATAAGTATTTAAGCGGACCGCTCTTGCCGTACTTTATTAGAACTTTCATAGTATCAATCCATTCACCCATTTACCTGTTCACCGAATAAAAGGTTTTCGGCATCCAGGTTCGGGCAGACTCCGCAGGCGGAGCACATACCCTCCCTGCAGTCTTCCGTTAACTCGCCGGCTAGGGCGTTTTTGTATTCCGACTTGAAGAACTCCTGCGTTGCGCCGGTATCTATATGCTGCCAGGGCAGAATCTCGTCAAGGTCGCGCTCTCTGGCCGCATAAAAGCCCGGGTCGAGCCCCGCGTCTTCAAAGGCCTTGAGCCAGTTATCGTAATTGAACTCCCTGGTCCATGCGTCGAATTTACAGCCCGACTTCCAGGCCCGGTATATCACGTCGGAAAGACGCCTGTCGCCACGGGCTATCGCACCCTCGATTACACTGGACTTGGCGTTATGCCATTTCAGCGTGAGGTGCCTCCTCTTGATCCGGTCTCCCAGAAACTTTTGCTTTGCTTCGAACTGCTCAAGCGTGTCCTGGGGCACCCATTGAAACGGGGTGTCGGGTTTTGGCGCGAACGCCGACACGCTGACCGCCACTATCAGGCGGGATTTCGCCGATGGGTCGAGTGTTTGCAACCCGACGTCCACGACCTTTTTAGCGAGATCGACGATGCCTTGCAAGTCCTCCTGTGTTTCAGTCGGAAGCCCGATCATGAAGTAGAGCTTTATCCTCTGCCACCCCTCTTGAAATGCTATTCTTGCGGTGTTGAGGACATCTTCTTCGGTGACGTTCTTGTTGATGACGTCTCGCATACGCTGTGTGCCCGCTTCCGGGGCAAAGGTAAGTCCGGTCTTTTTGACTTTGGCGATTTCCTTTACCAGCTGAACGGAGAACGCATCAACCCGAAGCGATGGCAACGATATCGATATTCCCTGCTCGGTATAGCGATCTGAAAGCTCTTTCAGTACAGGTGCGATTGACGTGTAATCGGTGCTGCTGAGCGACGATAAGGACACTTCTTCATGCCCCGTGTTTTCAAGTATCGTCGCAATGCCCTCTACCACCTGGTCTTTTGTCCGCTCCCGCACCGGACGGTAGATGATACCCGCCTGGCAGAAACGACACCCCCTAGTGCAACCGCGCATGACCTCGACCGAGCAGCGGTCGTGCACCGCATCCACAAACGGGACGATCGGTCGCGCCGGAACTGCGGTTTTGCTGAAGTCTTTTACAATGCGCCGGGTCACGGCCGCCGGGGCGCCATGCGAACTTATAATGCCTTTCACCAGGCCGTTCTTCTCATAGGCCACCTCGTAAAACGCGGGAACATAGATGCCAGGTACCTGCGCGAGCGTTTCGAGGAGGGCGGTTTTATCCGTACCCCCGCTACTCTTCCATCCTTCAACAATATCGATAAGCTCGTGGATCAACTCCTCGGCCTCACCGACGACAAAGGCGTCAAAGAACGCCGCCATCGGTTCGGGGTTGACCGTACCAGGTCCCCCGGCGATTACCAGCGGGTATGACGCGTCGCGGTCTTTTGCGAAAACCGGTAGGCCCGCGAGATCGAGCATATTGATAACGTTGGTGTAGATGAGTTCGTGCTGAAGCGTAAAGCCGAAGACGTCCAGATCGGAAACTGCGCTGTGTGTTTCCACTGTAAACAGAGGAATGCCGGCGTCACGCATGACGGCCTCCATATCGATCCACGGCGCATAAATGCGCTCGGCAAAGACGTCCTCGCGCTGATTGAGAATCTCGTAGAGTATCTGAAGGCCCATGTTGGGCAGGCCTACTTCATAGGTATCGGGATATGCTAATCCAAATCGCAGAAGGTCTCCGGAAATCTCCTTATGAATCGAGTTGAGCTCATGATTTATGTACCGGCTCGGCTTCTCCACCTGTTGAAGTACCTGCTCTATGCGTGCCCAGAGATTTCTGTGTTTCGGCTCTGTCGCCGTTTGTTGTCTCACTGTTTGTCGTTCCACTGTTTACTATGTCACCTTTCCAGGACTCAAAATATCGTTTTGCAAGCTGCCCCATCGCTATCGTTCCGCCGTAGGCGACGCCGCCTTTAAGCGCCCAGCCCACTACCGGCACGGTGCCCGCGACCTGCCTCGCGGCTTCTCTGAACGCGAAACCGCCGCCGACCACAGCCAGCACTTCATAAAGCCGCTTCACGCTGAGTTCTTGATTATACACCGCGGACAGCCTGAGTATCATCTTAATCTGATTCATCGTTAGAAGGGGCATGTCGGCCCCGGGGATAAATACCGCTACGCCGATGAGCGCGTTTTGCTGCGCCGTCTTGGCGATAATACGCGAGACCACTTCGTCTTTAAATATCGGAACCGCCGCGCCGAGGGCGACTTCTTTATCACCTATCTTGCTTACGATTCGCGGTATCAGCGTGGTCCTGATTTTTTGAACATCCGAGAGCGGAACAAACGCAACGTCTTCCCCGCTGACACGGAACACATCCGCCAGGTTATCTACCAGCCATTCGTTGATCTCCCGGCCGGTTATAACGATAAGTTTCTTCTTCGCCCTCGATGCTTGCTTGGCAATCGAATCCACGCCGTCTTTAAGAGTACCCGGCGATACAACGACGAGCGCTAGATCAGCCGCCTTTAGCTTGGCCTTTCTTGAAGCCTCATCCCGCACTTCACTGAGTCCGAAAACAACGTTATTTCCCTCAGTGAGCTGCAGTATTGATAATATCTCAGCCTCTACCTCAGGTTCAGCTAGAACCGCGATTTTAACCTCTTGCTCGACTTCCCCACGAACCGTTTTGAGAACCTTATTGACGTTTTTGATTTTCCTAAAATGATCGATATATGACATAGCTTTTCCGTTTTCTCCTTATTCCAAGGCATACAAATAAACTATCGGCTTGGCCCAATTATAATCGACACCCTAAAAGAACAGTATGCAGTAAGCAGAATACAACCATCTACCTTAGAACAGTGAAGCTACTACGCCTAGACACTAATAAGTGGCAATCATGCGTACTGCACCCGAGATTCTTCGCTATCGCTCAGAATGACACCTAGCAATAGTCTTCCTTATAGCCCACTCTCTAGACCTGCACTCATTCGTAATTCGACATTCGAAATTCGTAATTCCTCTGCTCTCTATTATATATAACTTTTCACGTAAATATTAAGAAGTATTCCAACGCTTACAAGATGTACGATAAGTGAGCTGTTTCCATAGCTGATGAATGGTAGCGGGATACCAGTAATCGGCATAAGACCGATCGTCATACCGATGTTTACCAATATTTGGAATATCCAAAGCGAGACTATCCCGGCGGCAAGCAATGTCCCAAAGAGATTCTTCGAGAATGCGGCGGTTCGCAAGCCGCGCATTATCAAAATGAAGAACAAGAACAGCAGAACCGACGTGCCGATGAAGCCCCCTTCCTCACCGATGACCGAAAATATGAAATCGGTGTGGCGCTCGGGTAAGAACTGGAGCCTGGTCTGCGTGCCGGAAAACAGCCCTTTTCCGGAGAACTGTCCTGAGCCCACCGCTATTTTTGATTGCAAGAGGTTATACCCGGCACCCCGAGGGTCGTTATCCGGGTTGACGAAAACGGTGAGCCTATCGACCTGATATGGTTTTACCGCATGGAACTGGATCGCGGCAAAGCCGATGATGATGCCGGCAAGGATGATGATCGCAAAGTGGCGCGCCGGAAAGCCGGCCACCAGCATCATCCCGAGCAGAATAGCCACGTAGCACATGGCGGTTCCGAGGTCGGGCTGGGCCAAGACAAGAAGCAGCGGCACGCCGATATGAAGCAGCGAGGCGGCTAAATCCTGGATGCCTTCAAGCTGGGTCCTACGCGAAGTCAAAAAGCTCGCAAACGTGATGATGAGGATGAGTTTCGAAAATTCCGATGGCTGGAGCTGAAACGAACCGATATTTACCCAGCTCCTGGCACCGTTAACAGTGTGCCCGATGAACGGCACGATGATGAGGATCGCGATGTTGAGAATGTAGAGCGGGATCAAGTACCTCTTTAAACTGTTGTAATTGGAAAAACTGGCGATAAGAAGGCCAATAAGCCCGATGACGATGCTGAGAACCTGCTTCTTTAATAAGAAGTACGGGTCGCCCCCGCTTTGGGCATTTGCCTGGGTCGCGCTAAACACGGCCACCATCCCATAGGTGCAAAGAAGCAATACGGTGACGACCATTGTTAGATCTACTCTACGATTAATACTTAATAAATCCATGCTATTTACCTCGAAGTATCGGTGACGGCGCCCGGTCCGCTGTCTGCGACCCCAAGGGCCACCGCAAGTATCTTGCGTGCCGCCGGAGCCGCGATCGAGCCGCCGTGCCCACCTTGCTCTACCATTACTACAACCACGTATTTAGGCTCATCCACAGGCGCATAACATGCAAACCAGGCGAAGTCCTGCTTGCCGCTTACCTGGGCGGTTCCGGTTTTACCGGCGGTGCGCACCGGAAATCCAGAGAAGGCGCCCTTCGCCGTTCCGTGGCTTATGACCTGCTCAAGGGCCTGCTGTGCGAAGGTGATAATATCCTTCCTGATCGGGACCTTGCGCTTATCTTCCGGTTTGAGCTTGAACTCGGTCTTTACGTTTTCATTCCATGATATCATCGCCTTGCCCACATGGGGGCGATAAAACATCCCCCCGTTGGCGATAATCGAGTAGAGCGAAGCTACCTGAAGCGGCGACGTTAAGAGGTCGCCCTGGCCTATCGCAAGGCTAATGGTGTCTCCAGGATACCAGCGCTGATACTCGGGGTTGTTTTTATTAAAATCACGCTTCCATTCTTTGTTCGGTACCCGGCCTCTCTTCTCCATAGGCATATCGATCCCGGTCAGAGAACCAAAGCCCAGGACTTTAGCCCAGTATTGCAAACGCTCCTCGCCCTGCTTGTAGAATTTGTTCCCGAGGATGTAAAACACGGTATCGCAAGATTGGGCGATTCCTTCGGTAAGACCCAACGCGCCG
>NZ_JBTSLF010000122.1:0-7785 GCF_054640775.1 Candidatus Aquicultor sp.
GGAAAAAGGCTGTCGCGACATTGCGCGAAGGTGAGCGAATCGAAGTATTCGAAGCTAGATAATTGCGAATTAATGGTTTGGTCTTAAGTTTTATCATTCGCAATTCGACATTCGAAATTCGTAATTCGAAAAGTATGCTACCGACGAGCGATAAATGTCGGAGAGGCTAGTAGGTAGCCTCTAGATGAAGGAGAAGAAATAGATGGGAATCAAGAAATTTAAACCTACGTCGGCTGGAAGAAGATTTCAGACGGTCTCCGATTTCGCAGAAATCACGAAAAAGGAACCGGAGAAGAGCCTGTTGGCTCCGCTCAACAAGAAATCCGGCCGCAACAACAAGGGCCGTATTACAACCCGCCATATCGGCGGCGGCCACAAGAGGCGCTATCGCATCATCGATTTTAAGCGCAATAAATTCGGCATTCCGGGTAGGGTTGAAGCGATCGAGTACGACCCGAACAGGTCCGCAAGAATCGCTCTTATCGTGTATGCCGATGGTGAGAAGAGATATATTCTCGCCCCGCTTAATTTAAAGGTCGGAGACACTGTAGTTTCCGGTCCGGATGCGGATATCAAGGTAGGAAACTCCCTGCCGATCAGAAGGATTCCTCTGGGCACCATCATACACAACATCGAGCTTAAACCCGGCAAGGGCGGGCAGCTTGCGCGCTCAGCTGGCACATCAGCCCAGCTGATGGCAAAAGAGGGTAATTACGCTCACTTAAGGCTTCCGTCGGGTGAGGTGCGCATGGTGTTTATGGAGTGCTATGCGTCCATCGGCCAGGTCGGTAACGC
The DNA here is from genome assembly GCF_054640775.1 of Candidatus Aquicultor sp. Taxonomy (NCBI): domain Bacteria; kingdom Bacillati; phylum Actinomycetota; class Candidatus Aquicultoria; order Candidatus Aquicultorales; family Candidatus Aquicultoraceae; genus Candidatus Aquicultor; species Candidatus Aquicultor sp. The sequence continues at coordinate 796 of NZ_JBTSLF010000122.1, forward strand.
CGAACATGAGCTAATAAGTGTCGGAAAAGCGGGCCGCAGTCGCTGGCTCGGGATAAGGCCGACAGTTCGCGGTACCGCTATGAACCCGGTAGATCACCCGCACGGCGGTGGCGAGGGTAAAGCGACCCCGGGCCGGCACCCGGTAACTCCTTGGGGTAAACCGACATTGGGGTATCGCACCAGGGGCACAAAGCAGTCCGACAAGTATATCGTTAAGCCGCGCAAGAGGTAGACCGCGGGCTTACTAAGAGATAATGATAGTTTTAGTTTCGAGATTATTAAACAAACTATAATGTGTGTGGATTGGAGGCTGAACAGTGGGAAGGTCGCTGAAGAAGGGACCATATGTCGAGCTCAGGCTTCTTGGAAGAATCCAGGAGATGAACAAGAGAAACGAGAAACGGGTTGTTAAGACCTGGTCAAGGGCATCGACCATCTTTCCTGAGATGGTAGGGCATACGATAGCGGTTCACGATGGCCGTCGACATGTACCGGTCTATATTACAGAGAGTACGGTCGGTCACAAGCTCGGAGAGTTTGCACCGACGAGAACATTTAGAGGCCACGCAGGCCAGGAGAGGTCGACGAGGCTGAGGTAGGCCTCAGACCTATCCGGCTCATAGACGAGAGCTCATAGCTGATAGAGCGGATATGCTATGAGCTATGAGCAAGAAGCTATGAGCCAAGAGCTTTAAGCTAATTAGGAGGTAAAGATGGCTAAAACGGCAGAGAATGCAGGTGCTTCGACAAGGGCCGTTGCTAGATATGCAAAAATATCACCGTTAAAGGCACAGCAGGTTATCAACCTGATCCGCGGCAAAGATGCCGAGGATGCTATCGCGGCGTTAAAGTTTACGCCGAAAGCCGCTGCTAGATTGATAATCAAGGTTCTGAATTCGGCGGTCGCGAATGCCGAGAAGAACCTGCACATCAGCAGCAACAGGCTGTATGTGTCTGAAGCATATGTGGATCAGGGTCCGACGCTAAAGAGGATAAGGCCGAGGGCCCAGGGTCGCGCATTTAGAATCAGAAAAAGAACAAGTCATATTACCGTAGTTGTTACGGAGAAGGAGGATTAAATGGGGCAGAAAGTTCATCCCCGGGGCTTAAGGATCGGTATCATTGAGAACTGGCGCTCGCGCTGGTTTGCCGGCAAGGGCTTCGATAAGATCCTCTTCGAGGATATACAGATAAGAAGATTTCTTGAGAAGAAGCTCGCGCGCGCGGCTATATCACGGATAGAAATCGAGCGCGCGGGCGACCGTGTCAAGGTCGATATCCACACGGCAAGGCCCGGAATCGTTATCGGAAAGCGTGGATCGGAAGTAGAGATTTTGCGCTCGGAACTCGAAAAACTGACCGGTAAGCAGGTCCAGATCAATATTGAAGAGGTACGGCGGCCGGAGCTTGACTCCACCCTTGTGTCGCAGAGCATTGCCGAGCAGCTTGAGGCCCGCGTAGGCTTTAGGCGTGCGATGAAAAAGGCTGTTACTCAGGCCATGAAGAGCGGTGCCAAGGGCGTTAAGGTGCAATGCGCCGGTCGACTCGGTGGGGCTGAGATGGCTCGTACCGAATGGTATCGTGAAGGGCGCGTGCCGTTGCATACGCTGAGGGCTAATATCGATTACGGTTTTACGGAAGCACTTACTACCTTTGGCCGTATCGGCGTTAAGGTCTGGATATATAAAGGCGATATCCTGCCTGGCCAGCGTGTTCCATCACGCGAAGTGGTTACCGAGAGGCCGGAGAGACCAAGGCAGGAGCGACCGAGAAAACCGAGAAGAGAAGCTCCAGGCGGCAGAGGGAGGTAGTAACATATGCTTTTACCAAAAAGGGTTAAACATAGAAAACAGATGAGAGGCAGAATGAAGGGCCGCGCCAAGGGCGGCGACAAGATATATTTTGGCGATTATGGGCTTCAGGCTCTTGAGCCGGGTTGGATAACAAACCGTCAGATTGAGGCGGCTCGTATTGCAATGACCCGTTACATCAAGAGGGGCGGTAAGGTCTGGATCAACATATTTCCAGACAAGCCCGTAACCGAGAAACCAGCCGAGACCCGTATGGGTTCCGGTAAAGGTTCGCCGGAGCACTGGGTAGCAGTTGTAAAGCCGGGCAGGGTAATGTTTGAACTCGCCGGTGTAGATGAGGCGACCGCCAAAGAGGCGATGAGGCTGGCCATACATAAACTTCCTATCAAGTGCAGGTTTGTCACACGAGAAGAGCTGGGTGGTGAATAGGCATGCAGGCTGAAAAATATAGAGATTTGACCGACGACGAGTTGGAGTCAAAGATGAAGGACGCGAAAGCGGAGCTGTTTAACCTGAGGTTCCAGCTAGCTACAGGACAGCTTGATAATCCAAAAAGAATCAAAGAGATCAAAAAAGATATCGCACGCATTCAAACCGTGCGAAGGGAACGCGAGATCGAAGTCAAAATAGCCAGTAGCTAGAGGCTAGAGCAGGGTCCAGAGATGAGTTTCTAGTTTCTAGACAAGGGGGTTTAGATGGAAGAGAGAGGAAGTCGAAAGACGAGAGTTGGCAAGGTTGTCAGCGACAGCATGAACAAAACCATTACGGTAGCCGTCGAATCAACCATAAGGCATCCACTCTACAAGAAGACGATAAAGCAGACGACGAAGTTTAAGGCGCATGACGAGGCCAATGAGGCCAAGACCGGCGATGTCGTCCAGATTGCGGAGACCAGGCCGCTGAGTAAGACCAAAAGATGGCGGATGGTCGAGATTTTAGAAAAAGCAAAATAGTGAACGTTAGCTGTTTAAGAAGGAAGGAAATCGAGGATGATCCAACAGCAGTCAAGACTAAGAGTTGCTGATAATACTGGAGCGCGAGAAATCCTTTGCATCAGGGTCTTGGGTGGCTCGAGGCGTCGCTATGGCTCAGTCGGCGACACTATCGTCGCCGCTGTTAAGGAAGCGATTCCCGGGGGTACCGTCAAAAAAGGCGATGTTGTTAAAGCGGTAGTTGTCAGGACGAAAAAGTCGATCGGCCGGAAAGACGGCTCTTACGTTAGATTTGACGATAACGCGGCTGTTATAATCAACGACCAGGGGAACCCAAGAGGAACTCGTATTTTTGGTCCAGTTGCCAGGGAGCTCAGAGACAGGAACTATATGAAGATTGTCTCGCTGGCTCCAGAGGTGTTATAGAAGGAGAGAATGAGATGCCTAAACTATCTATAAGAAAAGGCGATAGAGTCCAGGTCATAACAGGCAAGGACAAAGGTAAAAAGGGCAAGGTTCTCTTTGCGTTACCGGATAAGAACAGGGTTGTCGTGGAAGGTATCCATATGATCAAACGCCACGCAAGGCCAACCCAGAAGGTTCCTCAGGGAGGAATCCAGGAAAGAGAAGCCCCGATACACGTATCCAACGTGCAGCTGGTCTGCCCGAGTTGCGGACAGCCGACCAGAGTTGGACACAGGGTTGCAGAGACCGGTAAGAAAATTAGGACCTGCCGGAGCTGTCAAGGCGACGTCGATAAGGCGTAACGGTAGTGAGAACGCACTAGTGACCGGAAGCTCGTTTCTCGTGCCTGGTTAGGGCCGGTCGGAATCGGCCCGAACCGTACGAGACAACAGGCTGGAAACAGTGACCAGTAACTAGGAGAGAGGTACAAATGGCAGAAGAAAAAGGCAAGAAAGCCAAAGAGGCAAAGGAACCAAAAGCCTCTAAAGAAACAAAAGAAGTAAAAGAGCAAAAAGAAACTAAAGAGAAGAAAGAGACGCAAAAGAAAGCTGAGGCCGGGAAGGCAAAAGCTGGAAACGGCGGCGCAAATCCCAGGCTTAAAGACACGTATTTTAAGGAAATTCGGCCCGCCATGTTAAAGGACCGCGATTATACGAACACCATGCAGGTCCCGAGGGTCGAGAAGATCGTTCTTAACATGGGTGTGGGCGAGGCTACTCAGAACGCGAAAGCTCTCGATGCGGCAATTGAGGATTTACAGATCATAACCGGACAAAAGCCGATTATTCGCAGGGCGAAGAAGTCTATCGCGGGTTTCAAACTCCGCGAGAACATGCCGGTAGGTACGAAAGTTACGCTGCGGGGAGCCAGGATGTACGAGTTTCTGGACAGACTACTGTCCACGGCCCTTCCAAGGATTAGGGACTTTAGAGGGCTGTCGCCGAAGTCGTTCGACGGCCGCGGCAACTACTCGTTTGGCGTAACCGAGCAGCTTATATTCCCTGAAATAGAGTACGACAAAGTCGACAAGATTCGTGGTATGGATGTCACGATCGTAACAACAGCGAAAACAGACGAGGAAGGCCGCGACCTGCTCAAGCGATTCGGCTTCCCGTTTAGAGAGAGATAGATATAGATGGAGGGTTCAATTGGCTAAGAAATCAATGATCGCAAAGCAACAGCGCAAACCCAAGTACGCAACGCGTGCGTACCACCGCTGTTCCAGGTGCGGTAGGCCGCGGGGATACTTCCGCAAGTTCGGTCTGTGCCGTATTTGTTTAAGGGAACTCGCACACCGGGGCGAAATACCGGGCGTAACAAAAGCTAGTTGGTAAAGAGTAATAGGTAGCATTTAGTTTAGAAGCTGCTAGCGGCGTATTTTGGGTGATTGGGGGCTGCATAAGAAGTAGCCAGACACCCGAGGCGAGAGAGCTAGCGGTTTGATAAGGAGGAAGCATTATGACAATGACAGACCCTATTGCAGATATGCTGACCCGCGTCCGGAATGCAAACAGGGCCTTTCATGAGACGGTCGATGTCCCTGCTTCACGAATAAAAGAAGAGGTCGCAAGGGTACTGAAGAGTGAAGGTTATATAAGAGATTACCAGATAGTTCAGGAGAATGGTTTTAACGTAATCAGGATCAAGATGAACTACGGACCGGATCGTGAGCGCTCAATAACCGGTATTAAAAGGATCAGCAAACCGGGTCTAAGGATTTATGCAAAGAAAGATGAGATTCCGCGTGTACTGGGCGGGCTCGGCATAGCGGTTGTCTCGACCTCTAAAGGTCTTATGACGGGCCGCGAAGCCAAAAAAGCCGGCCTTGGCGGAGAAGTTCTCGCATACGTATGGTAGTTAGAGGGTCCAGATTCAGGGACCAGATTAATTCTAGTCTCTAGTATCTAGAGCGGGAGGTTAAAGGTGTCAAGAATTGGTAAAATGCCGATTAATGTGCCTGCGGGTGTACAGGTTACTATAGAGCCGACAGAGGTTTTCGTTAAAGGACCCAAAGGCCAGTTATCTGAGAAGATCCCGTACGGCATTAAGGTCGCGCAAGAAGAGAATCAAATAGTGGTCCAAAGACTGTCAGATAGCAAGCTACACCGGTCCCTTCATGGGTTGGTAAGGACGCTTGTATCCAATATGGTAGTTGGGGTAAGCGATGGTTTCTCGAAGACCCTGGATATCGTAGGCGTAGGTTACAGGGCCATAAAAAAGGGCAATGATCTCGAGCTTGCCATGGGCTTCTCGCATCCTGTCACGATTAAACAGCTGGAAGGTATCGAGTTTGAAGTCCCGGCGCCCAACAGGATAGTCGTCAAAGGCGCCAACAAGCAGGTCGTAGGTGAGATCGCTGCCAACATCCGCAGCGTTCGTCCACCGGAACCCTATAAGGGCAAAGGGATCAAATACGAAGGCGAGCACATCAGAAGGAAAGTCGGAAAGACCGCAAAATAATCAGGTAAGGACGAAAGTCTTGGAGGAATACAATGGGTAAAACAGCGGAAGAAAGGATAGCTCGATTAAGAAGACACCGCAGGGTGCGTAAAAAAGTATCCGGCACAGCCGAGAAACCCCGCTTGTCTGTTTTTCGAAGCACCAATCACATATATGCCCAGATCATCGATGATGTTAAAGGCGTAACGCTGGTCAGCGCATCGAGCCTTGACTCCGAAATCAAATCAAAAACCGGAGCGGGCGGAAATATCGAGGCGGCCAAGCAGGTCGGTTCCCTGATAGCTAAAAGAGCATCGGAGAAGAAAATCGGTGAGATAGTCTTTGATAGAGGTGGGTTTATCTACCACGGTCGCGTCAAAGCAGTGGCAGAAGCAGCCCGTGAGGCGGGCTTGAAGTTTTAAATGGCATAAGGCTAGAAAATAAAATGCTTTGGTTAGTACTTTATAGATTTGAGGAGTAGGGGGAAACGTGTGAGCAAGAGAATTAATCCGGAAGAGCTAGAGCTTGAGGAAAAAGTAGTAAATATCAACAGGGTTGCAAAAGTCGTCAAAGGCGGGCGCAGGTTTAGTTTGAGCGCGCTGGTCGTCGTCGGTGATCGTAATGGTCACGTCGGCATCGGCTTCGGTAAAGGCGGCGAGGTGCCGGTTGCGATTTCGAAGGGCGTCCAGGATGCCAAAAAAAACCTGTTTTATGTTCCGCTTGTCGGTTCGACTATCACGCATGAGGTCATGGGCGAGTACGGCGCAGGACGCGTCTTGCTAAAACCGGCTTCAGAAGGTACCGGCGTTATCGCGGGCGGTCCTGTTCGAGCGATTCTAGAGCTTGCCGGAATACAGGACATTTTAACAAAATCCCTGGGCAGCCAGAACCCGATCAATATGCTGAGGGCGACTGTTGCAGGTTTGAAATCACTTAAGACAGCGGAAGATGTTGCCCGTCTTCGCGGTAAAACTGTCGAACAGATAATGGGCAAGTAACAGGCTGGGAGGAAAACACGTTGGCTAAGCTTAAGATTACCCAGGTCAGAAGCGGTATTGGTCGTATTGAGAAACAAAAAAGGACCTTAAGAGCGCTCGGCCTTAAAAGAATGCGAGACGTTGTTGAGCAAGAGGATAAGCCTGAGATTCGCGGTATGATTCAGAAGGTCATCCATCTTGTAGAAGTAGAAGAAATCGGATAGTTTGACGCACGTCATGGCCTATAGCATTCAGTTAATTATGCATTATAATTAACAAGACTGCGTTATAATGTAGGCTTGGATTTTAAGGAGGACGGAATTAATGCGGTTACACGAGCTGTCACCCGCTCCGGGTGCTGAAGAA
>NZ_JBTSLF010000123.1:0-6931 GCF_054640775.1 Candidatus Aquicultor sp.
AAAGCCAAGCCTTGCGACGACACAGTCGATGTGGATTTTAGCGGGCACCATCGCGGCCCTCATCGCTCTCGTCGCCGTACGCCGTTACCAGTGGCTTAAAGAATATAAATACACCTGGGCCATCCTCGGCATCCTGCTGCTGTTCTCGCCGATCTTCGTCGGCGTCGAGCGCGGCGGCTCGAAGCTGTGGCTGGTCTTGGGGCCGTTCACCTTCCAGCCGGCCGAGATGGCCAAGATACTGTTCGTCTTTTTCCTGGCCGCCTACCTCGAAGAGAAGCGCGAACTCCTCTCGATCTCGACCCGGCGTGCCTTTAAGGTGTGGCTGCCCGAACTCAAGCACCTGGGCCCGTTGACCGTGATGTGGCTGATGTCGCTCGTCATTTTAGTGCTCGAGCGCGACCTGGGAACTTCGCTGCTGTTCTTCGGCCTCTTCCTAGCGATGCTCTACGTCGCCACCGGGCGACCCATCTATGTCTCCCTCGGCTCGTTTCTTTTCGTCGCGGGCGCGGCCGCCTGCTATTTCGCCTTCTCGCATATCCAAACCAGGGTCGATATCTGGCTCGACCCCTGGATCGATCCATCAGGCAAAGGATACCAGATCATCCAGTCCATCTTCGCCATAGCGAGCGGCGGTCTTGCCGGGACCGGCCTGGGCTTGGGCCACCCAACACTCATTCCCGCGGTGCGAACCGATTTTATCTTCGCGGCCATCGCCGAGGAGCTGGGCTTGCTCGGCGGAATCGCGGTTATCCTTATCTACCTGCTCTTTATATCACGGGGCTTGCGCATCGCGCTCTCGGCAAGCGACGATTTCGGCAGGCTCGTCGCAACGGGGTTGGCAAGCGTCTTTGCCCTGCAAACGTTCACCATCCTCGGCGGCACCATGAAACTGATACCGCTTACCGGTGTAACCCTTCCCTTTATCAGCTACGGCGGCAGCTCGATTTTAATGAATTTTATCCTGCTCGCCCTGTTTTTAGCAGTCTCGGCAAAGCGAGATGGCGCCGGTGAATAAGCGAATCGCCCGGCTCGGAGCCGTCTTTACCGCCTTGTTCCTGCTCCTGGTCGTCAATTTAACCTACATGCAATTCTTCGCCGCCGACGGGATTGTCGCGCGACCCGAAAACATCCGTCCCCTCCTCAACGATAAAAGGATAAAGCGCGGCGATATCATAAGCGCCGACGGGGTAGTGCTCGCGACCACCAAGAAATCCATCGACGGCTACGAGCGCTCCTACCCGAAAGCAGAGACCGCCGCCCCCATAACCGGCTTTTACTCCCACAAATACGGCAGAGCGGGCCTCGAGCTTACCTTTGATGGATACCTTTCAGGGCAGACAAAAGTCTCGTCGATCGATAGCTACATAAAGCACCTCCTCGGCCATGATGTGCCGGGAAACAACGTAACGCTCACCATCGACATTGAGCTGCAACGAATCGCCATGCGCGCACTCGGCTCGAGAAAAGGCGCCATCGTCGCCCTTAATCCTAAAACCGGCGCGATCCTCGCCCTCGCAAGCCAGCCCAGCTACGACCCCAACGAGGTAGGTAGTCACTGGGCGCAGCTGAGCAAAAACTCCGACGGCGTTATGCTCAACCGGGCACTGCAGAGCCGTTTTACGCCCGGCTCCTCCTTCAAGATCATAACCGCAGCCGCCGCGCTTGAAGATAACGTGACCACCGTGGATAAGGTATACGATGCCGACTCGACCGTTAAGATATACGGCGGCAAAGTCACCAATTACGAAGGGAAAAATTACGGCAAGCTCTCCTTTGCCGAGGCCTTCGCCAAATCTGCAAACACGGTATTCGCCCAGATAGGAAAAGAATTGGGCGGTCCCAAGCTTGTCGACATGGCAAAGTCCTTTGGATTCGCCGATAAAGTCCCGTTCGACCTGCCCACGGCGGAGAGCCGCATCCCCGCCGCATCTCAGATGGACGACCTCGAGGTCGCCTGGGCGGCGGTCGGCCAAGGCCGCATCCAGGCAACACCACTCACCATGGCCCTCGCCGGGGCGGCCGTAGCAAACAACGGCACGATCATGAAGCCCTACGTTGTCGAAATTATCCGGGAGTTCGATGGCAATACCGTCTACGAACACCGTCCGAGCACCTGGCAAGCGCCGATGTCCGAGACGACGGCCGAAACGATAAAATCCCTGATGGAAAAGGTCGTGAACGAAGGAACAGGAAAGGCAGCGCATATCGACGGAGTGCGGGTAGCAGGCAAAACAGGCACCGCGGAGGTTGGCCAAAAGAAGCCGCACGCCTGGTTTGTCGGATTTGCGCCAGTGGACAACCCCCAGGTGGCAGTAGCGGTGATCATCGAAAATGGTGGTGTAGGCGGTCGCGTAGCCGCACCTATAGCACGGGAAATTATTTTATCGGCATTAGGCAAACAACGCTAAGTTTGGTAATATGGAAACAATCTGGACCCTGAAACATAATCGACCAAACCAGCACATGCTACTAGTGCCGCGTACATAAGAACGCGGTAAGTTAAAGCAGGAGAATCAGAGCAGGAGACGAAACTAATTAACATGGGAGTCCTAGATCAACCTATGGAGCAACAGATCTTTAACGATAGGTATAAGATTATCGCTAAAATCGGCTCAGGAGGCATGGCCGAAGTATACAAAGCCATGGATACCGTCCTGGACCGCCCGGTAGCGGTTAAAGTACTACACCGGCACTTCGCCGAGGATGAGGATTTTGTCACGCGCTTCAGACGCGAGGCCCAGGCCGCCGCAGGCCTCAACCACCCCAATATCGTCAGCATCTACGATTGGGGCAGCCAAAACGGTACCTACTTCATCGTTATGGAGCTCTTGGAAGGAAAAAGCCTCAAGCAATACATAACCGCAAAGGGCATCATCCCGCCCGCCGAGGCCATGGAGGTCATCAAAAAAGTCCTTTCAGCGATTAACTTCGCCCACAAGCACGACATCATCCACCGCGACATCAAACCGCATAACATCATACTGACCATGGAAGGAGAGGTTAAGGTCACCGATTTCGGCATCGCCCGCGCCGGCGCTTCCACCATGACCCAGACGGGCACCGTTCTCGGCACCGCCCACTACCTCTCCCCCGAGCAAGCCCGCGGCCAGGATGTCGGGGTGACATCGGATATTTACTCCGTCGGCGTCGTCCTTTACGAGATGACCACCGGCAAGGTACCCTTTGACGGCGAAAACCCCGTGGCCATCGCTCTCAAGCACGTCCACGAGATCCCGGTACGCCCCCGCGAACTTAACCCGGATATCCCCAAGGACCTGCAAACCATCATCGCAAAGGCAATGGCGAAAAACCCGGAGAGCCGCTATCAAAGCGGGGCGGAGATGCGAAACGATATCATGCGCAGCATGGAAGGAATGCCGATTGTCGCCCTCGCCCCGGACGAGCAAGAAACCCTGGTAATGGCCCCGCCGAGCAAAACGGCGCGCAACACCCAGGTGAAACGCCCGAGTGCCTACCAAGAACCGCCCAGGCGGCGCAAGAGCCGTGCTCCAATGGTGTTCCTGGTGCTATTCTTAATGATGGGCGTGGCCGGTGCCGGCTGGTATGGCTACACCGCCGGCATTATCCACAAAAAGATAGTAGCCGTTCCCGATATCCAGAATAAATCGCTCGTCGACGCCGAGCGCATCCTGAAAGAGAATAGCTTAAAATTTAAGAAAACCGAAGAGATGTTCAGCAATACCATTGACGCCGGCCTTGTTATCCAGCAAAAACCGGGTCCGGGCGAGAAGAGAGAAGAAGGAAGCATCATCGAGGTCACCGTAAGCAAAGGCCAGGAAATGACGACGATTCCCGATGTAATCGGCGACCGCGAATACAAGGCGACGAGCCGGCTGATAGAGGCGGGACTAAAAGTCGGTGATTCAAGCTACGAAAACAGCGACGAGATCGAGCAGGGCTCGGTGATTAGAACAGAGCCGGCAGCCGGCGAATCCATACCGGCTAGAACCCCCGTTAAGCTCGTGATAAGCAAGGGTGAGGCATCGTCCATCATACCCGATGTATTTGGAAAACCGCTCGCAGAAGCCAAGAGCACCCTTGAGCAGGCGGGCTTTACAGTCACAACCTATGAGATGTTCAGTGAGGATGTCGATAAGGGCAACGTCGTGCGCACCACGCCCGCCGGCGGCAGTGAAGCCAAGAAGGGCGCGACTATCAGCGTCTACGCCAGCAAAGGCGCCGAGCTTCTCACCGTCCCGGAGGTCCGCGGCAAGCTCGAGGACGAGGCGAAAGATCTCCTTGCCGGCAAGGGCTTCACCGTTGATGTTGTCGTTATAGATGGGGTAAGCCCCGCCGACGACAGCAAGGTATTAAGCCAAGACCCGGGCGCCGGCGAGCAACTTAACAAGAAAAACGCCAAAATCACCATAAGCGTCGGAAGAGCGAACCCGTAAACGAAAGCATTCAAAGCACACATCAGGCATTAGTATATAAAGGCCCCTAGCTGGCTAGGCGGCCTTTTTGTTACCTGTAATTCTGCATCTCAAAGCCCCGTATACTCGTCGCAAAAACCTCAAGGACGCTAAAAGTTTGCCGATACATCCATATGTAATCAGGAACAGTGCTCTAGGGCTATTTGCGTAGTTTATATATTTTGAGAGGTAAGTAATGGATTTCGCAACAATCATAGGCATAAGTCTTGCCATTTTTTCGTTGCTCATCTCCGTTGTTATCGAGGGTGGAAGCTTAGGCTCACTTATTAATGTACCGGCTGCAATACTGGTTTTTGGTGGTACATTCGGCGCTACCATGGTCTGCTTCCCCATCTCAGCCATCAAGAAATTCCCCAAGTGGCTCTCTATGGCGCTTAAAGAAAAGAAGACCGATATCCATGAAGTTATAGCTATCATCGTCACCTTGGCCGAAACTGCCAGGCGTGAGGGAATCCTTAAGCTTGAAAATATGGTAGAAGACTTAGAAAACGCGTATCTGAAACAAGGTGTTAACCTGGTTGTCGATGGTACCGATTACGAAGTCGCCAAAGCGATCATGAAAACCGAGCTCGAGCTGATGCAGGAACGGCACCGGCAAGGGGCGAAGTTTTTTGAATCCGCTGGCGGCTATGCCCCGACAATGGGCATTATCGGAACCGTCATGGGCTTGGTTCACGTCCTTGGAAATTTATCGGATGCAGGTAATCTCGGTGGAGCAATTGCAACCGCATTTATCGCAACATTCTACGGTGTATCCTCAGCAAATATCCTCTGGCTACCCATCGCAGCAAAACTCAAATCACGCAGCAATGATGAGACGATCGCAAGAGAGATTATCATGGAGGGCGTGCTCTCCATCCAGGCCGGCGAAAGCCCGCGCATCATCGAGGACAGGCTCAAGTCGTTCCTGTCGCCCGATGAGCGCCAAAAAAGCGTCGGTCACGAAGTTCACGCATAAACCAATAACGTTAGTAAGCAGTTTAAAAATCCGTTAAGGAGTCAAAATGGGAAGATCTCGTCGCCAAGAAGAGGATCACGGCGGCGGCATGGAGCGATGGCTGCTCACATACGCCGACCTTATCACTCTTCTTATGGCATTTTTCATCATAATGTACGCCATGTCGACCGTCGACGCTACGAAATACTCGGCTATGGCGCAATCCCTTAAGCTCGCCCTCGGCCTAGAAGAGAGGAGTCCGGGCTTGATCTCGACTATGATGGCCGGCCAAAAACCGGGCAACGACAAAACGCTCTATCTAAAGGATAAAAACAAGGACAAGGCGACCGCCCAGGCGGTACAAATGCAGCAAAAGATGGACCTGAGGAACCCGGCGGAAGAAAAAGAGTTCGCCGTGATGATAAGCAAGATCAAGTCGTACGCCAAGATGAAGGGAATCGTCGCCAATATCGACGTAAAAGAAGACGGGCGCGGTATCGTGATAAACCTGTCTGATAAAGTCCTCTACGAATCGGGTAAAGCCGATCTTTCACCAACAGCGAAGGCGATGCTCGATGATATTGCCGGTATCTTGTTTACCTCGAGCAAGCATATAAAAGTTGAGGGACATACCGATAATATCCCTATCAATAACGAGCGTTACCCATCAAACTGGCAGCTCTCGACCGATAGGTCGACCAGCGTAATCATGTACTGGCTCTCCAAATACCCGGCGGATGCGGGGCGTCTCTCGGCGGCGGGCTACGGCCCATACCGGCCGGTTGCCTCAAACGCGACACCTTACGGACGCGCTAAGAACAGGCGCGTTGAGATCATCGTGCTTCGCGACCTGATCAGCAAGGGCGAGCCGGCTATGTTCAACGCAACTAACAAGGCAAGCGACTTGGGAGAAAAACTGCCCAAGGCGGCCAAGTAGCCCTCATACCTACCCTGGTCGGGCACTTTAAAGCGCGTTGCGCATAAGCCGATAGTAGTATCGTATGGATATTCTGGGGAGGGATACCGTGAAGAAGAAAGTTGACAACGAGCCCAAGCACACCTCAGGCGCCAAGATTTATTATCTCAACCATGTATCGAGCGCATTCAGACCTCAAGTCTCAAGCGCAGTTACAAACCGAATCCGGGGTGAGTTCAAGCCCGGCGTAAATTCACGCCACATTGCCATTTAAAGAATTTAGCGGTGCAAGCACCTCCTAAATTTTTCAGATTTCAAACTACCGACAACGCGCGAACCTACTTCATAAAACAGCCTCTTTCAGGGGGCTGTTTTGTGTCGTTCTTGTCTTATTAAAACGTGTTTAAATAGTAAAAGCGCCTGTTTTGGAAGGCGCTTTTGAGCGGGCAACGAGACTCGAACTCGCGACCCTCAGCTTGGGAAGCTGATGCTCTACCGACTGAGCTATGCCCGCATCATATCTAGGCCGTCACGATTATGACGGCACATTTATATCAGAATTATAACTGAATTATAACGGAAATCCGCGGTTCTGTTAAGAAGCGGCAAGCGAACGCCGCCAGC
>NZ_JBTSLF010000123.1:6941-7717 GCF_054640775.1 Candidatus Aquicultor sp.
TACTCGGTTCTCTCGAAATACCGCACGCCGAAAGCGAGTGCGACCGCACCGAAGCAGAACACGATGCCGAGATCGAGCCAGAGAGGAAACACTTTTTGCCCGACGAGCGTTTGGCGCAAAGCGTCGACGCCGTAGCTTAAGGGGTCGATGCGCACGAGGGCGTGCATCCAGATGGGGAGGCTCTTGCCGGTCGGAAACATCGCACCGGAGAGAAAAAACATGGGGAGCAGCAAAAAGTTTACCACGACTTGAAACCCCTCGTGAGTGTGCATGCGCGCGGCGATCAGGATACCGAACGACGTCATGGAAAAGGCGATCATGAACATGATGATAAAGGCCAAAAGAAGCTGCAATATACTGAATTTGACGCCGATGAGCGGGGCGACAAGGAGGATGATGGTGCCCTGCATGACGGCGACGGTGCTGCCGCCGAGCGCCCGCCCTACGACGACCGACCAGCGCGGTACCGGCGCGACCAGTACTTCTTTTAGAAAGCCGAACTCGCGGTCCCAGATAATCGAAACAGCGGAGAATATCGACGTGAAGAGCACCGACATCGAAATGATTCCCGGGTAGATAAAGCGAAGGTACTGCGGACTTCCGCCCCTTACAAGCGCGGTGGAGAGCCCGAGGCCCAGAACGAAGAGCCATAGGAGCGGCTGCGCGGCCGAGCTTACTATCCTTGGTTTGTCGCGTAAAAACCGGGTGACGTCTCTGAGCCAGAGGGTGTAGATTCCCATGAGCGCCTCTTTCATCGGGTGCGCCCCCTTCGTGCG
>NZ_JBTSLF010000124.1:0-7687 GCF_054640775.1 Candidatus Aquicultor sp.
CCCTTCTTAAGGAAGCGAGAAAGTCGTCCTTCATCAACTTTACCCTTGTCTCACAATTATCGGGCAACAGTTGTTGATACGGCGGAAAGTTTCCTTCAATAAGTCGCGAAACAACGACCGTATCGTTCATCTTAAAATATACCTGATTTTTCGCAAGCCCAATCTCAACATCTTCTTCACCGCATATCTTCGAGACCTCGTCCATGCAGCGTGCGGGGATAATCACTTTCATGTCATCGGCGGCGGCTCCGTCGACGGCCATCTCATTTATCGAAAGACGATAGCTATCGGTGGCCACCATCTTCAGGCGCCCTTTGTCGATCGTCGTCAAGATACCGCATAACACCGGGCGGGTCTCGTCCTTTGAAACCGCTTTCATAACCTGTCTGATCGCCGAGGAAAGTTTTTTACCCGGGATCGTTATCGTTTTTTCCGCCTTGCAATCGGGAAACTTCGGAAAATCCTCCGCCGAAAAAGCTTTTAAGCTGAAGAGAGACGAGCCGCAGGTGATCTTAACGCTGCCGTTTTTGTTGTCGATGTCCAGCTCTACTTTTGCGTCGGGAAGGTTTTTGACCACGTCGCTCATGAGGCGCGCCGGAAGGACCGCGGCATCCGCGTTTTCTACGCTAATCGGGAGTCGATATTTCATCGATAGCTCGAGATCCGTCGAGCATACATTGAGGTGCCCGTCTTCGGCGACAAATAAGATTCCCGACAAGATGGGCAAAATGCTTCTCGATGAAACCGCCTTCTGTATGGTTTGTAAGGCGGTGTTTAATTCACCCTGCGTTATATTTATTTTCACATGTGCCTCCTTCTATAAGAGTATATAAAATATGTTTAGTTGTAATAGTAAGTGTTGTTAATTGTGTTAACAACCGCCAAACGTGCTCGTAAGGCTGTTGTTTCTCTTGTTGATTACTCAGGGCATAACTTGTGCAAAATGTTAGGCGAATCGTAATTGCATAATAACTAACAAAGTTATTAACAGCTTTTATGTCTCTTTATGTCTTGTGTTTTATGCGATTCGTTAATTCTTGAACCTGGTTATATACCTCTCGCTGTGTGCTGATCATCTTACTCACCTTAGTGTTCGCATACATAACGGTTGTATGGTCCCGTCCCCCGAATTCCTCCCCTATCTTAGGAAGGCTGAGATCGGTAAGTTCCCTCGCCAAATACATGGCGATTTGTCGCGGGTAGACGACCGGCTGCGAGCGCTTGTTTCCGACAAGTTGAGATTTTGAAATATTAAAATAACGGCACACTTCCGCCTGGATCGTCTGAACCGAAATCGGGCGGCTGGCATGGTTTGGAAAGATGTCCTTTAACACCTCTTCGGCCATAGATATATTCACCGGCGCCTTTGTAAGCGACGAAAACGCGATGATCCGGATAAGGGAGCCTTCGAGTTCGCGGATGTTCGATTGTATTTTAGAAGCGATAAACTCGAGAACCTCGTTTGGGACCGAGAGTTTCTCGATTTGGGCTTTTTTATGAAGGATCGCGATTCTCGTTTCTAAATCCGGCGGCTGAATATCGGTAATGAGCGCAGCCGGTCTTCAAGGGTCGCAATGTCTTTCGGCGGGCGGTCGCTTGAAAGGACGATCTGTTTATTCGCCTCATGGAGCGTGTTGAACGTGTGAAAAAATTCCTCCTGCGTCCCCTCTTTGTTTTCGAGAAATTGGATGTCGTCGACGAGGAGGATGTCGTTATCGCGGTACCGTTTTTGAAATCCTGAAATCTTGTCTTTGTCTCGAATGGACGCGACAAAGTCGTTCAAGAATTTCTCGCAGGAGACGTAGCGAACCTTTAATCCGGGATGGTGGTTGATAACGTAGTGGCCTATCGCCTGTAAGAGATGCGTTTTTCCAAGCCCCACACCCCCGTAAATAAAGAGTGGATTATAGGCTTTTGATGGCACTTCGGCCACCGCCAACGCCGCCGCGTGTGCAAACCTATTGCTCCCGCCTATAACAAACGACTCAAATGTATAGCGGGGATTAAGCGACGTCGGCTGGCTTTTCATCTCGCCTTTTTTGGGCCGGGCGACTTCGGGCGCTATTGAGAGTTGCTCCGCTTCATCGACGACGACCTTTATTTGCATCTCCTCGCCTAGAACCTGAAAGAGCGCATCGGCAATGAGGCTGCTGTAGCGCGTTTCGAGCCACTCTTTAGTAAACGAGTTCGGCGCAGAGATAATTAATTCTTCCGCCTCTATCTGCACGGGGCTTGTGTTTTCAAACCAGGCCTTATAGGTAGGAGTATTAAGTTGTTTCTTTATTATTTTTAGGGCTTGACCCCAGATAATATCAAGCTGGTTTTGCAAGAAAATCCCACCTATGGGTTTAGAATGTCATCCAAGTATTCGATGCCGATGGATGTAAGAACTCTTTTGCCCTGCTCGTCCGCGGAAATTAACGCCTTCTCCTCCAAGTATATCAAATCTCGGTAAGCCGTGCTAAGGCTGATATTAAGCTCACCCGCTATCTTGGAGGGACCGACAGACCCGAATTCCATAATAAGAAAGAGGACCTGCCTCTGGCGCTTGTTTAAGTCGAAGTTGATGGGCGTTTCCGCCTTTATCGTCTCACCGGGCGTAGTTTGAGCGCCCGGGACCTTAAGTGTGATAACGGTGCCGTGATCCAAGTTGTCCTCGATTGTGAGCGCGCCGCCGAGAAAATAGAGGGTTTCTTTGGTTATAGGAAGGCCCGAGCCAACGCCTTTAATATACTGTTTCATCTCTGATGTGGCCGTTGAGAAGCCCGGCTCAAACGCCTTGTCTTTGTTCTTTATTCCCGGGCCCTGATCTGATATCCTCACCGTGTTGCCGTTATCGAGCACGCTTATGACCACCTCTTTAAAGTAAGCGTGTATAAGGTTCTCTATGATTTCTCGCAAGACCGTATATGGTATGTTTCCACCGATTTCTTTCGATGACTGGTAGGTCTTTGTGGCCAGCAGATTTATAAATTCGTCATAATCATCGGCGTCGAGTTCGATGATGCGCGGCGCGGCCCTGAGTGAATCATAGACGGCAAGACGTGCGGCAATCCGCTCTTTAGCCGCCACCGCGGCCGTGTTTTCCAGGGACGTCGCTTCTTGCCCGGTAGAGGGTGTCTTTATCCTCTCTTGTTCCAAATTATCGACGAACCGCTGAAAGTAGTTTTCCATACATGATCCTTTATTGATATAAGAGCCGTATTTATCCCCTGAGTTATCAACAATAACTTAGGTAAAAAAAGTAGGGCAAGGCCTCTCTATGCAGCTAGTTATTTTGTTTCCTTTACCGCCCGCTAAAAAATGAAAAGACTTTCAACACCCCTTGAAAGGCCGAAAACGTGCAAAAACCTAAAAGTTATCCACAGCTCTTTCCACATGTGTGGAAAAGTATTGAAAACGGATTTTCACGCTTTCCCGAAATCCTAGTAGACGATGCGATAACCAGATATTAACTTTTCAAGAGACGCTTGCAAAGGAAAAACAGCGCATTCCTGTGGAAAACTTCTATTTTTAGGGGGTTTTGCCAAAAAAAACCCCTTACGGCTTGTTTTAAAAGGGAAAATAAAGCCACCCCACAAACGACATCTATAATCGCGCCGCTTACCTGCAGTTTTAATTGGTATTAATATATGATAAATTATAACAGACGCATATTTGTAGAGTAAACAAGCGAGCTATAAGGGCAGGCAGAATGGATGAAAACAAAGTTATTAACATTATCCACAGCCCTTTAATGAGGAGCGTCAGGGAATTCATTACCTTGACATATATATACAGGCAACAATATAATTATGGCTGTTCTTTTTTTATATAAGGAGAAAAAATGAAACGGACCTTTCAACCAAATACGAGAAAAAGAAAAAAGACGCACGGCTTTAGAATTAGAATGAGAACTAAGGCCGGACGTAGAGTGATCTCAAGCCGCCGCCGGAAAAATCGAGATAGATTGTCGGCGTAAACGGTTAACATGCGCAGGGAAGCACGTATAACTTCCGGCAAAGACTACAAGGACGTGTACCGCAACGGGAAATCTGCGGCGAATAAGTACCTGGTAGTCTATTTTTTAAAGAAGCGGGAAAGTGGACTCCGCCTTGGGATCTCGATATCGCGAAAAGTCGGCTCTGCCGTAACCCGAAATAGAATAAAACGACTTTTAAGAGAAACTTTTAGACTTAACGAAGCCGAGATCAAACAAGGATACGACATAGTGCTTATAGCAAGGCAGCCGATAAAAGGAAAGTCTTTTCACGAGGTTGAAAAGGCTTTTATTGATATTCTTTCGAGAGTAGGGCTCATAGAAAAAAGAGATGAAACAATTAGCGATAGCATTGATTAGACTATACCAGAACTACATATCGCCAATGCTTCGGCCATCGTGCAGGTATTATCCCACGTGCTCAAGCTACGCGCTCCAGGCCATCGATAAGTATGGCTTTTTTAAGGGGGGCTTTATGGCTACGAGCCGTATACTGCGCTGCCATCCTTTTTCTCCCGGGGGCTACGATCCAGTAAAGTAATAAAGGAGGCATTTTAATTTGGGCAGCATTTGGCAAGGCCTGATAGATATACTCGCGGCAACGCTCACATTTTTTAACGCATATGTCCATAGTTATGGCGTAGCGATCATATTATTAACCGTCGCGGTGAGAATATTTATCCTTCCGCTAACAATTAAGCAAACCAAGTCGATGTATGAGATGCAAAAACTCCAGCCGAAACTAAGGGAATTGCAGGAGAAATACAAAGACAACAAAGAAAAACTACAACAAGAGATGATGAAGTTCTATTCGGAGAACAAGGTGAACCCCTTCGGCGGGTGTCTACCGCTGATTCTACAGTTGCCGATATTTTTCGCGCTGTTTAGAATGTTGTTGAACAACAAAGAGCTTCTAAATGCGACATCGCTTGGCCTACAGCTTGGACTCAAGCCGAGCTTGGCGTTCGCGCACGGGATAATCCCGTTCATACCATATTTGATTCTCATCATCTTAATGGCGGTTACGACCTATCTGCCTCAGAAAATGATGGCGACCGACGCACAACAACAGAAGATGGGTCTTTACATGGTACCGCTTATGGTGTTTTTCGCATGGAGTCTGCCGGCGGGTGTTTTGATATATTGGGTGACGACAAACATTTGGACCATAGCGCAACAATATGTAACCCTAAGGCTTGCAAAAACGGCGGAGGTTAGTTAATGACAACAGTTGTAGAAAAAGAAGGCGGCACAGTCGAAGAGGCGATCAAGGAAGCACTTGAAGAACTGGGTGTTGATCGCGCTGATGCGAAAGTGGAAATATTAGAAGAAGAAAGCAAGGGCTTTTTTGGAAGGCTCGGCGCCGGAAAGGCTCGCGTTCGGGTATCGGTCATCGACAGGGGTGTTCAAAAAACAGAGGCACTCATCAAGGAGATCATGGAGTATCTCGGCGTCGATGGGGACATAGCGGTCCATGAAACCGACGATGCGATAAAGATAGATATCACGGGCGGAGAGCTTGGGTTGTTGATTGGAAAGCGCGGCGAGACGCTAAGCGCGATTCAAACGATAGCCAATGTCACGCTCAGAAAAGCGGGCACGGTGAAAAAGCTCCTTGTCGACATTGAGAATTACCGGCAGAGACGGGCGGAGAGCCTTGAGGAAATGGCTAAGCAGGCGGCCGAAAAAGTCGCGAGCACAGGCAGAACGGTCGTATTAAAACCCATGAACGCCTATGATAGAAGGATGATTCACCTCGCGCTGCAAGATAACGACAAGGTGTTTACCGAGAGTCAGGGTGAGGAGCCGGATCGGCTGGTAAAAATAGTGCCGAAAGCATAGCTCTTAGTCAAGCAAGGTTCACAATAACAATCGAAGCACCCGGCGCCATCCGACCGGGTGCTTTTTAGTTACAACAACGCCGGCATGGGATGTTAACTATTAATTTACAATCGTTAACTAATAGTTAACATATAGCTGTTTACTTTGGCTCTTGTGGCACGCGCACAATGCTTTATCATTAACGGCACGGTTAACGAAATATTTGAGATATGGTGAAAATGATGGGTAACGGAAATGACACAATAGCGGCGATCTCGACAGCGGTCGGTGAAGGGGGGATCGGCATCGTACGGATCAGCGGTGATGAGGCGGTAGCTGTTGCTGAAAAGATAATAAAAAAGCGCGACGGCGAGGGTCTTGGTGCGCTACGCAGCCACAGCATGTTTTTAGCTTCGGTGATCGATCCTGTCGATGGTTCTCAAGTTGATGAGGCGCTGGTTTCCATAATGAGATCCCCTCATACGTATACCTGCGAAGACGTTGTTGAGATAAACTGCCACGGCGGGGTTATGGCCCTCAGAAAAACCCTGGGCGTGGTGCTCGGTGCCGGCGCGCGGGCGGCAGAGGCGGGAGAGTTTACAAAACGCGCATTTCTAAATGGCCGCATTGATTTGACCCAGGCCGAGGCGGTTATCGATACCATCAGGTCAAAGACCGACGCGGCGCTAAAAGCAGCTGTAAGCCAGCTTGAAGGGGGCCTGTCGGAAAGAATCCGAGAGGTGGCCGAAAAGGTTGCCGATGTGCTGACGCAGGTAGAGGCCGCCGTCGATTTCTCGGATGAGGACATCGAGACGTTACCCGCACCGATCTTGCTTGGTCTGCTTAATGAGGCGGATCATGTGATAGGGCACCTGCTTACAACAGCCATAAGGGGCAGGATGATAAAAGAGGGCGTGAGAACGGCAATAGTAGGAAAACCCAATGTTGGAAAATCGAGCCTTTTAAACGCACTGCTGCGAAAAGAGCGCGCCATCGTAACCCCGATTCCGGGAACCACACGGGACGTCATCGAGGAAACGATTACCATCAAGGGCATTCCGCTGGTTTTACGAGACACGGCCGGTATTCGGGAAGCCTCTGATGAGGTCGAGCGGATCGGCGTGCGCCTCGCACAAGAGGCCATAAAAACGGCGGAAATCGTGCTGTTTGTCGTGGATGGAAACCAGCAGATAACGGCCGAAGACACACGGCTTATTCATGAGGTTGATGGGGAAGCACTGATTCTGGTAGTGAATAAAGCGGACCTCCCCATGTCGCGGTCGGCACAAGGACTCGCAGTACCCGAGAGGTTTAAGGCCAGAGTGGAACTCTCTGCGCTGAGCGGGGACGGAATTGAAGTGCTGGAAGACACGGTTGAGAAGATACTCCTTGCGGGAAGCCTTGATGCGGCCGGCTCGGCTATAGTTACAAATGCACGGCACGAGCAGCTTTTGCAGCACGCACAAGCCGGGATTAACGAGGCGATGGAGCTTATTACAACAGGAAGGCCGGAAGAGATTGTCGCAACCGTTCTGCGGGATGTCCTTGATAGTTTGGGAGAGATCACGGGAGAGACGGTTGGCGAGGATGTCCTCGGAAGGATATTCGGTCAGTTTTGTATAGGAAAATAGATTGCTCGGTATACGTGCGCCAAATGTTCTTGTAACAGGGATATTTGGCACCAGTTCCATATGGAACGAGGACCGCAGGGCAGCATAACCGGCGGTATGGTTGGTAATAGACAGAGCAGTGAGAAGGAAGTATAAGGCGTGAGAGACAACGTGTTTGATGTAATAGTCATAGGGGCAGGACATGCAGGATGCGAGGCGGCGCTTGCCGCTTCTCGTATGGGTGCGCGGACGCTGCTTTTAACGATTAGCTTGGACA
>NZ_JBTSLF010000125.1:0-7685 GCF_054640775.1 Candidatus Aquicultor sp.
GTTGATTCTGCGGGCATCTTCTTCGATAGGGGTGAGTTGCAAAGTTTTTAAGTCTTCAACAAGCTCTATTGTGGTTAATCCGTTATCTTGAACGTAAAAACGTAAATAATTAAAGCTAAGGATATTTAGAAACAGGCAGCCGTTAACGACCAGGGTCGAGGTCTCGGAGTTTGAGAAGATTTTAACGACAACACCCTCACCTTGGCTGATTACGTTGCCATCGACGATATACGCGTATTTCACGCTCTCAAGCGTCTCGAGGGCACGAAGCATGTCCTTCCTGTTAATCAGGATACCATCGTTGACGATACAAGGAGCAAGAGTTTCGCGGTTGAAATTTTGCATAAAATGAAACCTCCAGAGTTTTGTAGGCTGTTTGCTCATATTATAACAGATATGGGGAGACGTAAATACTAACCCGCGTAACTGGTAGAATGGCGATATGTAATAATAGGACAAGGTAGACCAAGGTAGAACAAGGTATATTAAGATAGACCCGAGAAGCGATGAGATAACGTTGAGCGATTTGGAGCGATGCAGATGCAGTTAACAAAGCAAATTATCAAAGTGATGAGCAAAAGGGGGTACATCCCCCAGGACCTCGACGGTCTGGCGGTATTTCTAGAATTACCCGGAATCGATAAGTCCGAGATCAAAAGGGCCCTCGATATCTTGGAGTCCGAGGGTAAGGTAGTCACGACTAAGAAGGAAAAGTATGCTCTGCCCAGCCAGCTCGACATGGTCATAGGCGACCTGATGGCAAATAAAGCCGGCTACGGATTTGTTCGTACCGCGATCGGGGATATCTTCGTCCCCGGAAGTAAGATGAACGGGGCCATGCATAAGGACAAAGTCGCGGTAAAAGTGAGCCGCAAGCAAACGCGGCAGGGGCCGCGTAGCGAGGGCGAAATCGCAAAAGTCATCGAGCGGGCCACCGACCGCGTGGTCGGGCGCTATGAGGCTCATGGAAAGATAAGCCATGTCGTGCCGTCCGACAAGCGTATCTTTTACCAGGTCCTGGTTAACAGAAACGAAGCCATGGACGCAAAAGACGGCGATATGGTAGTCGCAAAAATCTTTGAATATCCCGATGGCAAGAAAGAGGCCCGGGGGTTGGTGACCGAGATAATCGGGGATGAGACGTCCCCGACGATCGAGATCGATGTCATCGTAAGGGAGCATAACTTAAGCACCGAATTTTCCGGCGCGGCAATGGCGGAAGCCGAGGCGGTCCCTTCAGAGGTCGCCGCTGCGGAAATCGCCACACGTAAGGATTACCGTGATGTGTTTACGGTTACCATCGACGGGCTGGATGCCAAAGATTTCGACGATGCGATTAGCATGCATCGCGATGGAGATGACGGTCATTTTCACCTGGGTGTCCATATCGCCGATGTCTCGCATTACGTCCATATCGGAAGCCCGCTTGACGAGGACGCGTTTGCCAGGGCGACCAGCGTGTACCTTGCCGATAGGGTGTTACCGATGCTTCCGCATAAACTCTCGAACAACATCTGCAGCCTCAATCCCAACGTCGACAGGTTGACCCTCTCTGTCGAAATGGTGATAGACGAGCAGGGTGAGGTCATCGACTTTGAGATACATAGAGGTGTCATAAACAGCGACTTCCGCCTGACCTACGAGCAGGTGGATCTCGCGTTCAAGACGGGGGAGTACCCCGACCCCGATGTGCGCGACCTGCTGATAAATATGCGCGAGCTGAGCGATGTCCTCGAGAAGAAACGCCTTAAGCGGGGCAGCCTCGATTTCGAGACTGTTGAGCCCAAAGTAATCTTAGGTAAAGACCTGAAACCCGTTGAAGTTATTATTCGCGAGCGGACAGCGGCGACAAAGATTATCGAGGAAGCAATGATCGTAACCAACGAGACGGTCGCCGGCTCTATGTACTGGCAGGATGCGCCCATGGTCTATCGGGTCCACGATAAACCAAACGAAGAGGCGCTCGTGCAAATCGAGGAGCTTATCGAGAACCTGCACTATCCCGTGCGCAAACTAAAAGGCGCCCATCCCCGGGTCATCCAGCAAATCATATCGTACGCCCACGATCGACCCGAAAAGCTTTTAATCAACAACCTGCTGCTGAGAGCAATGAAGCGAGCGGTCTATACACCGTCCAGCATGCTCCATTTCGGCCTGGCGTCCCAGCACTATACACACTTTACATCACCCATCAGGAGGTATCCGGATCTGATCGTCCACCGCTTAGTCAAGGCAACGCTCGACCAGAACCTCTCCGAGCCGGTCATCGTCAACATGGTCGACAACCTCAACGACATCTGCGAGCAAAGCTCCTATATGGAGCGCGAGGCCGACGATGCCGCGCGCCAATCCGTCGATGTTAAACTTTGCGAGCTTATGAAGGAGCATGTGGGCGAGGTATTCGACGGAACCATTACCGGTGTTTCCGGATACGGCTTCTTTGTCCAGCTCGCAAACACGGCCGAGGGTCTCGTCCATGTCAGGGATCTCACCGGTGACTACTATAGCTATGACGAAGGCACGTTCACCCTTATCGGGCAACGGACCGGGCGCATGTTCCAGATCGGTCAAACCGTTACGGTCCAGGTGGCAAACGTTATCATCGGCGAGCGCAGGATCGATTTCGTTCTGGTTAAATAGCAAAAGGGGAGAGTGGCGGGCGTACCGCTTACTCGATAATATTCGTCGCCCAGAACTGCTGGTCGAGAGCCAGGTGCTTAAGGGGTCTATCGAGATGCTTTGAGATACCGATGATGCTTCCGACCGCCTCGGCTTCAGAAATCCCGATCGAGATTACCCTGGTCGATGAAGCGGCTTGCGGGGTGCAGGATATCGTTCTGCCGACAACAACGAGATTATCCACTTTCATCGGCAGCAGCGACCTCAAAGGTATCCCGTACAGCCTCGGTTGCAGGTGCAAATCCACAAGGTTTCCAAACCTGCTTAGATTTTGCAGCGCTTCCTGCATCGTATAGGGATGGATGTCGGCCGGGTGGTTTCCGACGGTGACAGAATCATAATACTGAGCGCCTTTAAGCAAGTCGTCCATGGTCATTACGTACTCGCCGATAAAATGCCGGCTCTCGCGGATATAGAGGGTGTCTGCGGTGTCGATTAAGTAAGCGGATTTAAATGCCGGAACTTTGCTCTTCAAGTAGCTGACGACCTGGGGCACTTCGTTTTTCGCACGTTTGACCCCGTCCTGCACGGATTGCTCGGAGGTGCCGTCTACGTTAAATACCTGTAGACCGTTGATCAACACGGACCCATCGGATTGTCTCCCCAGGTTAAGGCCGCTTAGCATGATACCGTTAGCTGCGCTCTTAGGATTGTGGAAGCCTGCGCAGACAAGGTTATATCCCCACCCGGCATTTCCGCACCGCGCACATTTATCCACTTTATCACCAAAGATCACATTACTGAGGTACTCCCAATCGACCCCGCCGAGCCTAAACATCAGCGTTGCCGACATCTGGGCGGTATCGGTTGTATAATCACTCGCTTGCAGCCGGATGGGCTTGTCCAATGTCCCGTAGATGTTATTATGACGGCCGAGGGTATACGGACAGCCGGCCTTTGCCGCCAAATCCCCATTCTCCGATCCATCTATGAAGTAGTTTGCAGCAACGAGCCCGGTGGTTGCTGCTGTTTTCAGCTTGATCGATTGAACCCGGCGGTCGCTCACATTGAGATCAAAATCCTTAAAGGCAATACTCGTTATCTTATTGTCGGCTAGAAGCCTTTGGAAAACCGGCTTTACTTTGGCGCTATCAAACACGCCATCCGAAAAACCGTTCTCCATCTTTTTTGTTCCGAGCAGCTTCATAAACCCCTCGTTTATCCCCCTGGAGGTGAGAGCGTACGTGGTGGATGTCCCGGGGGAGCTGATCTTAGCATAGGTGTTATCGAGCTGGTTGAGCCTCGCATCGGCCCAGACTCCACCGAGCGTACCCTTCTTGTACGCCAGGCAGACCTTGAGCCCATGCCTCACGCTTGAAAGGGCGGCGGCGACCGCTTCCGGGGTTCCCCCAAAGACCACCACGTCATAGCTCTGTGATATGCTGGTGGGCTCTGCGCCATCGGCCGCCCGCAAGGTATCTGGGTCTAGGCTCTCGAGCATCTGACGGCGTGCAGTGTCGAGCTTGCCGGCATGTGGCCGGATCTGCTCTGTGTACATGCCGACGCCCAGGCTAAGAGACAAAGCGCTTATTATGATGACGACTAAAACAAATTTCTTAAAAAATGCCATAGGATACCTCTGTGGAAACTGCTCTGTTACACTTCAAGCCACAATTATAGGGAGTTTGCAAGCTTCTCGTAAGCCAGAAGCGGTTGTCGTATAACGCGTAGCAGGGGGGCAGGGCGCCTCGTGCAGTATCGCAAACCACCATCGGTTCGCGCACGAAAATGATAGCAAAATGGTATAATTGATAAGTTATGAGAACAGATAAAGTCGTAGCAACAAACCGAAAAGCATTTCATGATTTTCACATAGACGAGAAATACGAAGCCGGGATCGAGCTTAAGGGGGCCGAAGTGAAGTCGCTTCGCGCCGGCAGGCTCAATCTGCGGGATAGTTATGCGCGCATTGAGGATGGCGAGCTGTGGGTCTTCAACATGCACATAAGCCCCTACAGCCACGCGGATAAATTCACCCAGCCCGATCCCGAAAGACCGCGCAAGTTGCTCCTGCACAAGAAGGAGATCCAGCGGCTTATCGGCAAAACGAAGGAAAAAGGCTATACTCTGGTTCCGCTTAAGGTCTACTTTAACGGTCGCGGTAAAGCCAAGGTAGAGTTTGGTCTCGCCAAGGGCAAGCAACTGTTCGATAAGCGCAAAGATATCGCCGAACGTACTGCAAAACGCGAGGTAGAACGCGCTCTTCGCGAACGCCAGAAAGGTGAGTAAGCAAGCCCACTTAGAGCCGCGCATAAAGGCGAAGGCTCATTTACAAGAGACGCCGGATTCTCTATACTTATTCTTCCGGGTATCAAATCCAATCGAGTCTCTCATAATTTGAAATCAATTTGATATCAGGCTGTGATAATCGCACTTTGACATCTACATATGGGGGCGACAGGTTTCGACTGAGGTTTTGTTTCGGCAGAAGAAGCGAGCCGAGCTCAGACAACTCGTAAAACTATCTGGAAAAAATAAACGTCAACAATACAAGCGATTACGCTTTAGCTGCTTAATTGCAGCCCGCCAAACTAGAGTGTGCTCACGTCTCTAGAGCGGCGTCATTACAGTGGGCTTACCTTACCCGGACGCCCATAAGGGTCTAAGGGAAATTTCATGGGCTAGCAACCGGCTTACCCCGCCTGCGGGGATGCCGCGCGCGAACCTTTAAACGCAGGATACGCTCGTAGATGCTTCTGTGGAGATGCTTTAGGACGTGGGTTCGATTCAGAAATGGAGTCGCCTGTAGCGGTAACGCTACAAGGAAAACAAGGCTTACATCGGTGAAACCTAAACTCTGACGAGTATGGCAACGCCGAGGGGTACTCTCTAGAAACGGAGTTTCTAGTTTAAAAGTGCCCTGTAGAGACTTATGTAGGAGTCCCGCCGGTAGTAAATTACCGGTAATCTATGGCTCTTACTATACGCCTTGCAACCACGTAGAGATACGTGGTTGAAGACATAGTCCAGTCCTTTCGGAAACGTAAGGGTAGCTGTCCCACCGCCTCCACATAATTGATAATAGCCGCCTTCTCAGGCGGCTATTATTTTTGGATAGCGCATAGAGCTAATCTCTAAAGCTTTATCCTCCTAAACCGATTGCATAACTACCGGAAAGTCTAATTTATGCAACGGAAGGAGGGAGAGAAATGGCAGCAAAATTTGATTACGCGGAGCCGATCCAATTCGCGTGGGACAAAGTAAAAAGCAACCTTGGCTTCTTTATCGGAGCCCTCTTAGCGGGTGGGGCGCTCTCTACCGTCGTTTTAGTCGCCATGATAGCGACCACGGCGGGGTCGACGAATAATACTATTTCACCTTTATTTTTTGTTCTTTTTGCGCTTTTACTTATCTTTACACTGGTAGTTCAGATAGGGTTGTTCAGGGCTTCGCTGAAAGTGACGGATGGTGAGAAGGTAGGGCTTGGCGATCTCGTCCCAAGCGTCTCCGTTCTGTTTAAGTTTCTCGTAAGCTCGATGGTTTACGCGCTCATCGTATCTGTTGGTTCGCTCCTCTTGGTTATACCGGGAATGATCTGGGCTATCCAGTTCCAGTTCTTCGGCTTTTTCGTCATCGATGGGGCTGGGCCGATTGAGGCTTTGAAGAAAAGTTCTCAGATGACCAAGGGCGCCAAGGTAGACCTCTTTGTTTTTGGCCTGCTGCTCTATGTTCTAAATCTAGTAGGCGAGTTGGCTTTACTTGTAGGTTTGTTTATAACCGTACCGATGACGCTGATCGCGCTGGCTCGCGTATACCGTAACTTATCAGCCAACACTGACCCAGAGGCGACCGCCGAAGTGGAAACCGGCGCTACGCCCGTTGCTTCGTAATCGATGATTCACAATATTTGCAATAAACCTTAAAGCCGGGGCAAAACCCCGGCTTCCTTCTTTTTACCGATTTGCCATGACAATCCTTGCACCGTATTGTTTATCTCTAACGGTAAATCATCTGATATATAAAGTAACCCCTGGGTACGACGATAACATATAGAATATGTGTCAAGGCCATTTACCAGCCTGCATAAACCCATAACTATTCAGTGAATCACCGGTACTTTAAGGGGGATGTTCTGTGGCTATTACCGATTGGAGCGACGCTGTATGTCGTGGATGATCCCTTCTGAAATCGCGACTATGTCGTGCATCTTTATTTTAGTATTGGTATACTCCTACCTTTACAGACAAAACCGTGAACGGTTCTTAGCCATCTGGACCTTAGGGTGGGCGATCTATCTCTTGCGGTTTGTCTTCGAGTTCTGGATGATCATCGGGCAAAAATCTCCGGCTTTACTAATCGCAAATCAAATATCTTCTCTTTTAAGCGGATTGTTTCTCCTATGGGGAACCCATGAATTTCTAGGTAAACCGATGTCCAAGTGGTGGAAATATGGGTCCGCTCTCGGCATCGTATGGATTATCACCGGGGTTTACATGCACGCTTCATTTTCTTCTCTCGCCTTGCCGACTTTTACTTTTCTCGGGGTGACAAATATTTGGACCGGTATAGCGTTCTTACGCTCACATACCACCAAGGGGGTCGGCAACCATGTCACAGGGTGGGCGTTTGTCGTGTGGGGTGCCCATAAGATCGACTATCCGTTTATACGACCGTTGGTATGGCTTGCCCCGTGGGGGTATCTCTTGGGTTCCGTGCTCGAGATCACCATTGCCATCGGCATTCTTCTCGTTTATTTCCAGAAGATACAAAAAGATCTGGGTGCAAGTGAAGAGCGCTTCCGCCGCCTTGTAGAGCTATCACCGGATGGGATAATCGTTCATTGTGATGGTAAAATCGTCTATACAAATGATGCCGTACTGCGGATATTCGGTGCATCGAGTGAAGATCAAATTATCGGCAAGCCGGTACTTGATTTTGTCAATCCCGAGAGCCGCCAGGTTGTAATAGGTCGGATTCAAGCGCTTAAGCGTGGTGAATCGGTGGGCCTTATCGAAGAACAATTTATAGCGATCGATGGGCAGGTAATCGATGTCGAGGTGGCGGCC